>NZ_JANPLS010000014.1:0-9310 GCF_031422475.1 Chamaesiphon sp. VAR_48_metabat_403 | reverse complement strand
ATTGTCTGAATCCAACAATAAGACCGAGCAAATCGCGCCATGCAGGATTTTTTCGACAGCATCGATCGTCAGATTGAGGATATTGACTAATGGCTCGTTATTCGCAACTTTTGCTAACAACGCATTTTGCAATTCCAGTTGAATTTCGGCTAGATTGCGATCGTTGGTTCCCACCAGTAGATTTGCTGCCATATCGATCGAATCTTCCGGTTGTGATTGGCTTGAGCTGTGAGAATTATTCATGAATCACGTTCTTACTAGGACTATGTGGCTGGGGGAGCATTCGATCGAGAGTTTAATACTAGTATTCCCTACAACATTGAATTGCTAACTCTGAAGTTTTTTGACGGCTGCGTTGTGCGATCGATGTACTTCTTTTTTTGGTGGAGATTGACTTTTGGATCTTCAATAATTAAAGTCTTATACATAGCCGCTTAATTTACTCTGGTCGGGCAAATTATCTGGCATTTAGTAATGTTTCGATCGTCGCTACAAGTTGGCTGAGTTTGACAGGTTTGGTCATATATCGATCGACTCCAGCATCTAAGCATTTTTGACGATCGTTGGGCATGGCTAGAGCTGTCAAGGCAATGATGGGGATAGCCGCACACTCCGGGAGCCGCCGAATGCGCTCCGTTGCCTCAAAACCGTCAACTCCTGGTATCTGAATGTCCATCAAAATAATGTCAGGATATTGTAACCGAGCCAGATCTCTGCCGCAGTCTTCCATCATGGAAATCGCTTGTAGTCCATTTTCAGCTACAACTATTCGATAGCCACGACTTTGAAGATAAGTAGTCATGGTTTCAATATTACCCTCGTTGTCTTCCACCAACAAAATCGAGATTTGAGGCTTAACTTGTGGATTTTCCTCAAGAGTGGGATTTGTGGAGAGCGGATATCCGAGGGGAGCTGATGGGGTCAGCGCAATCTCTGTACTTAGCTCCAACGGTAGACAAATCGTAAAACAACTGCCCCGATTAACTTCACTCTGGACGGAAACCGTCCCGCCGTGCATTTCGACAATCCGTTTGGCCAATGCTAGTCCCAGCCCCGTTCCGGCATACTGGCGACTGAGACTGCTATCAATCTGGACAAAGGATTGAAACAGTTTATCCATATTCTCAGGAGCAATCCCGATTCCTGTATCGATAATCGAGAAGGCGATCCGGTGTAGTGTTTGTGCTGAGGAGTTGTTGTGTTCGAGTGAGGTCAGGTCATCTGGCTCCAATGGTATATTTCCCCATTCATCCATTTTCCCCTCTACCCCTCCACCCATCTTCCCATCTACCACCCGTACATCCAAGGTAATACTACCCCCTTCAGGAGTGAATTTGACCGCATTACTGAGCAAATTGATCAGGACTTGACGAAAGCGGAGATCGTCTACACGAATATTGAGATGTTTGAGCGATTCGGGCAGTTGAGTCTGAACTCGAATTTGCCGCTTATGGGCGAGTTCTTTGATAAATAGCAGACTATTTTGACATAAAGATTGAATCGATACATCTGTCAATTCAAGATCGAATTTATTGGCTTCAATCTTAGAAAGATCGAGGATATCATTGATTAAAGCCAGTAGGTGTTGGCCGCTTTTTTCGATCGTGACAATCGACTTTTGTTGTTGCTCATTAATAGAACCACAGACTCCATCTTGCAAGCTTTCAGCCAGACCCAAAATGGCATTGAGCGGAGTGCGAAGTTCGTGACTCATGCTTGCCAAAAACTCATCTTTGAGCCGGGTGGCGCGGGCAAGTTCTTGGTTGGAGACGGCAAGTTGTTGATTGCTTTCGAGCAATTTTGTCTCTGCTTGCTGTCGTTCGGTCAATTCTTGTTGTAACTTCTCAAATAAACTTGCTTGATGAATTGCCAGCGCGAGCTGGTCGGCAATTTGTTGAACTAATTTGACTTCGGCATCCTGCCAACGACGATGAGTGCCGCAAGCATGGACGCTGAGTAAGCCCCATAAATGCGGCTCATCCCAGGTCTCGACCTCGCGATCGGTTGCACTATTGCCAAATAGCAGTAAAATCGGTACGACAATCTTCGACTTGGCACCAATGTGGTTTACGTATGCTTGGATAGATGCCGATCGGGGATCTTGCTGGAGATCGAACACCACATTTGGGTTCCCATTTAAGTAAAATTCAAATTCTTCATTGCTTAAATATTCATTGTCCCAATTTCTGTCGATCGCGCGGGGATATTCTGGTGAGACAACTTCTTCGACGGCACGGAGATGGCCGTTGGGAAATACTTGAAAAATACTCGCCCGATCGACCATCATCAATTCTTTAATTTGCTCTGTTGCTGTAGCGAGGATTTCTGCTACGTTCAACGAATTGCGGATTTGCTGGGCGAGTGCGCCTAGTGTCTGCTGCTGTCTGAGTTGGAGTGCGATCGCTTCTTCTGCCCGCCAGCGGATTTCTAGTTCTAACTGGACTTTTTCATAGAGGGTCGCTTGTTGAATGCCAATGCCGATCTGTTCGGCAATCTGTTTGACAAAATTAATTTCACTCTGCTGCCAAGATCGATCTGCCGAGCAATGATGGATACAGAGCAAACCCCACAAAATGTTGCCATTGAGCAATGGTACGACCAAACTTGCTTGCACCTGAAATTTAGTTAAAACCTCGATCTCAAAATCTTGCAGTCCAGCCGCCTGAATATCTTCGAGTACATTAATCCGACCTTTTTGATAAAAATGCGCTAGTCTTTCACCAAAACCAGGATCGTCGATTTTTACGCCTAAAATCGGTTGAAAACTAGGAGCTATCGATTCAGCAACAAATTCACCCTTATCGAAGTGGCAATCGGAATTAAATTCAAAGATTGCCACTCGATCGGTTTCTATAAATTGCCGGATCTCCCGCACGGAAGTCTCAAAAATAGTCTTGAGATCTAGAGATTTACGAATCCGTTGGGTAATTTCTCGCAGTACCGATTCCCGTTCGACTTGTTGCAGCACCATTTGTTCGTTCTGCTGGCGCATCACTTCGTCGTGCTTGGCGGCGGTGATATCAAAGTTAATCCCCGTCATGCTACATGGTCGATCTCGCTCATCCCGTTGTACCAGCCCATAGGCTTTGATAGAATGAATGCTCCGATCGGGATGAATAACTCGAAATTCGGTATCGAATTCTGCCTGTCCCAACAGAGCTTGCGCCAAGAGATCTTCAGTCGCAGAGCGATCGTCTGGATGGATAGTTTCGACCCAGGTAGCGTAAGCCTCACTAATTTCGGGGTCTCGCTGAGAGCTTTTGCCGCCATATAGTTCGTACATCCGATCGTCCCAAACCAGCAGATCTCGGATAATATCCCACTCCCAACAACCTACCGATCCAGATTTGAGTGATAGTAACAACCGTTCCGATAGTCTGGATAGTTGTGCTTCTGTTTGTTTGCGATCGGTAATGTCTTGGTAACTTCCGAGTACCCCGATCGTCTCACCATTACAATTACGCAATGGTACTTTGTTAGTCTCGACCCAGCGCGAGCTACCATCTACAAATGTCTGAGTCTCGATAATTCCCAATTTTGTGGTGCCTGATGAGATCGTCTGAAGATCGTCGGCGCGGTAAGCATCGCCTTCAATCGCCCCCCAAGAGAGATCGTAGTCAGTTTTGCCGACAATTTCTGAAGGTGAGTTTAAATTGGCATCTTGGGCGAAATTGTAGTTACAACCTAAATAACGAGATTCTCGATCCTTCCAAAATACGGCAAGTGGGAAAGTCTCAATGACAGTTTGCAAAAATTGTTGCGATTCCTGGAGTTGAGCTTCCCGTTCTTGTAATTGGGTCGATTGTTCTTCAACTTGCGCCGATCGCTCGATAATGCAATGTTCCAGCCGTTGGACTTTTTCTGCTTCTAATTGCGCTACCTTGGTATTTAAAGCTTCAGTGAGAAGATCTTGAAGGCTTTCGCGAGTGACTAGTCCTAATAGACAATTGTCATCGTCCACCACTAATAAATGGCGAAGCTGGTGGCGATCGAGTAGATCGATCGAGACAGATATATCGGTAAAATCTGCGGCATTGAGGGTGACGATATTTGTGCTCATCACGTCGCGGATCGCTAGATTGCCCACATCCTGCCGATCGGCACAGAGCCTGACTACATCTCGTTCTGTCAGGATGCCGATCGGTCGTCCGCGCTCAACAATCGCGACACAGCTCGATCGCACTTGGATATCTAATTTGTCTGGTTGACTGGTAGTTTTGCTGGCATCACCAACGATCCGAATCCCCTTCATCAGAGAGATCGCCTCCCTCACAGTCCGATCGGGGGAAATCGTCAGGGGTGGATAGACGAGTCTCTGCCACAGTGACGATCCCAATACAAAGTTCGGCGTGGATTGACTAAGGAGTGCTAGAGGATTTGGCATTTGTTGACCCAAAGGATGCTCTTTGTTAGAGTACCCTGACTTCAACTCAAAATTGCCAAAATTCAGTCGAGCGTGCTGCTAGATCGCGTGCTCGTGCCCTAGAAACTGCTTTTAAGTAGTTAGGTGCAATTAAATATCAAACGAGCGATCGCATATTTGTCCACAACACTTCTGGTAGTAAATAGCTTGTGTCTAAAGATTAGGCAAAATTTCTAGTAGAGACAGTTAATTTAGTTATCGATTTGGGCATTCTATGAGGATATACAAGCAAGTAATTTCCAATGAATACTTATTCCATCCTCATTGTTGATGATGAACCCAATAACTTTGATGTAATCCAATCACTGCTGCCAGAGGAAAGTTATCAGTTACATTATGCTATTAGCGGCGAACAGGCGATCGCCTCGCTGGAAAAATTCGATCCTGATGTCATATTATTGGATGTAATGATGCCCGGTCTCAATGGCATGGAAGTATGCAAACAGATTAAGGCAATGTCTAAATGGCAAGCGGTACCGATCGTCATGGTGACAGCTTTATCTAGCAAGGAAGATTTGGCTCGTTGTCTGGCCGCAGGTGCCGATGATTTTGTGAATAAACCAGTGAATGGCACCGAGCTACGTGCGAGAGTCAGCTCGATGCTACGGATCAAAAAACAGCACGATCGAATTCAATCTTTTTCCAAGCTTCAGCGGCACAATATTCATTCTTTAGCTAATAACTTAAATGAAATCCGCTTAGATTTAGCCGCCGAATTTTCCCGTGAATTCGATATCCCTTTGAATGTCATTTTAGAAACAAACGAGCATCTGACTAAGAATGTCGAACAGCTAAGTCCGGCAGCTATTCTTCATATTGTGGGACAGAATAATCGATCTACCCTACAATTACGCAAGTTAATGGAGAAATTTTGGTTTTATTTACAACTAGTAGTTGAAAAACCAGAATCTAATTATGGCGATGCCTCAATTCCCAAATCGATTGTCAAGCAAAGCTTGATGAACCGATTTAAAGGATTAGCACTGCCTAAGAATATAATTTGTGAAATCGATGATGCCCAATTAGCAGTAAATAGCAATCATTTTCAGTGGGTGTGCAACGAATTAATAGAATATATATTGAGTAATGCCAATCCGAACAGTCGCACGAGAATCTACGGCGAAGTTATCGATGATGTCTTTCATTTTTCGTTGTCAAATTATCTAAGAGATGGGGCAGATATTTCGATGATTCAAATGACAAAATCGATTCAAGTAAATTCATCAACCTATGAAGAGCGAGAATTGCAAATAGGTTTAAAAATTGTCAAGAAGCTCGTCAATAATTATGACGGCGTATTCTTATTGTCGAGTCCTGATGAAGAAGAAACAACCGTTTATCTGACTTTACCCTTGGTACCAAAACGTCTACCGATCGCTGGATCGCAGTTGAAGGCACCAATGGTGTCAGTGGAGCGGTAGAGGGGTGGATGGGTGGATGAGTCGAAGACGCTGGCATTTACCCATCAAAACTCCTACACTCCCACACTCATACACTCTCACACTCCCACCCATCCGCCCCTTTAGAGAATGGTGCGAATTGCCAAAGATTGGGGAGCTAAATGACCGCGACTGGCGGGAATGTCTCGAATGAGATTACCTTGAGGGACTGCAAGATGACCGCTACTATTGGGTGGAAGTTCATAACCACCCAAACAATTACCCTCAGTCCAGACCGCCAACCTGTCGTCATCCAATACCCACCAGTTCGGTACCTCAATCTGAGCAGTACCAGGGGTGACATTAAAAATCGAAGTTCGATAGATGGCTTCATAGCCGCCCCGCCCATCGGGACGCACGATCGCAATCCGCGCCCGCCCAGGGGCTACCCATTTAGTTTCGATCGATCTGACTCGACCAAAAGTTAAGGGATGATGGAGATCGATATAGAAAAAACCGCCAGGTAACGATTGGATCGGATTTTGACTGAAATTACCGCCCTGAGCTTGTGGGGGTGCTGGTTCTAATCCCAAATCGACCATTTTGTTTGCCATATAGGAGGCAAATACCGCATGACCCAAATTATTTAAATGCAAGCCATCTGCTGAATAGTCAGCCAGATCTGAGGGTGGAAAGGCTTCTTTGCCAGCATCGATAAAATAACCACCGATTTGGCTGGTCGTTGCTTGTAAAATGCGATCGTAATCTTGACGGCGATCGAGTGTTGCCTGATTGGGTTGGGAGCTGCTGATAATGAGTTGGTGTGGCTGAAATTCTTGCGCCATCCCCGTCAGCATTTTTGTTAAATCGCCACTGTATGTACCTGGCTGCGTCGCAGTTCCCAAGGTAATCCGCCGAAACGCATCATTGACACCATAAAGGATTATCACCCGATCGGGCTTACGCGATAGTACATTTTCTCGCCAGCGTTCTAGTCCCGATGGTACCGATGCAAGTTCTTTACCACGCAGAGCAGTGGAAACTGTAGAGCCAGATAATCCTTCGTTAATCTCTTCCCAACCCAGATATCGCGATAGCAATGTTGTCCACCGTCTGTCACCTCTAGTCGTCCCGAATCCCACAGTACTACTAGAGCCAAAAAAGACAACTTTGGGCAACTTTCTAGGTTGAGATGGGGAATTTTGTGCTGTCGTAGATCCAGTTGGTTGCGGTAATGAATTAGCGATTGGCGGCTGAGTACCCAGCAAGCAAATACCAGTAATTACTAACCCCAATAAGTATCCAGCCATATATTTAGACGTGCGGATCGAGTCTCTTTCAAAGACGCTACGCGAACGAGATTTTTGGCGTTGCCGAGCCGAGAAATCATTTACAACGCATCGATTTCTGCATCTCCCAGTCTCCCAGTCCCCCAGTCCCCCAGTCCCCCCGTCCTTATTTCTGCCCATGCGCCCAGTCCTCCAAGGGAATCGAACCAATATGACTATAGAGGATTGCTTCTAAAATTTGACCGTTAGTATTGAGCGTGAGCGATCGATTGATTTCTTGAGTATTCTCATACACCCCGCCAAATACGCCCCTTGCGGGGTCTGCGAGCCACCGTAGAGCTTTATAATTGCGTTCGGTGTAGCGGTTGCGAAATAACATCTGCCAAGACACCGCTGTTTTGGTGCTGCTGGTGCTAAATTTATCGCCATCCTTGCCGGATGGAGTCAAACTTTTCCAATTTTGACCATCCACATGGACATTGTTATAGACAAACCAAGGTTCTCGATCGAGATTGTCTTCCGACCATGCGGTAAAATGTCCGGTAGCCTGCGCGCGGCGGGTTTGCGCTTGCAATACGCGTCCCGCATATTCGACAGGTAACGCCTTAAATCCAGTCTCTAACCCATCCAAAACGTAAGGTTCGCTGGTGACATAGTTGTGGTAGGTAGTGCGGGTATCGGCGGGAATTTGTACCCCCATCACATCCACATTTTTCTCATTTGCTTTGGGGTTGAGGGCATTTGTCGCAACAACGCCTAATTTCTTCATGCCGTAAGCGGCATACTGTTCGTAACCCAGTCGCCCTTCTTGATTCCATTCTTCTTTTCCCTTGTTGAGATGTACGCCCATTAAACTGCCCTTACTTTCGAGGCGGGTGAGTTTCCATCTAGCTGTAACGGCTTGACAAGCTGCTTTGTGTTGGGGATAGCGATGAGCGATAATATCCAGCCACAGTGCCAATCTGCCCAGATCGATCGCTGAAAAGCCAATTTCCTCGGTTTTATCTAACTTGCCATAGTTGACTGGTTGAAGTGTGGCAGCATTATAGGCTTTATTCGGTAACTCGCCTTTGTATAGCGGCATTTTAGCCAGAGAACCTAAAGCTTGAGCCATCCAGCGATCGAATTCCGCCGCCGAGAGCAAATCCATTTCCCGCGCTGCCGTCATCCCGGCAAACTGACTAGCAACATCCCACATCGTTGTGGCAGGGAATTTAGCCGCAGACGAGACGAGTCCTGTCGGTAGGCGGTTAGTTTCAAAATATTTCCAAGCATTACGGGCGAGTTGAAGATCTTCTCCCGTGAGTGGTACGCTGCGGTGTACGGGTACTGGCAATACACTAGCTTCCTGCCAAGTTAGCAGTTGGGTTACGCCGAAACCAGTTAAACCGATCGCGACACACATAGCAGCTTGCCAGCGCAGGTTAAATGAGCGAGGTGTAGTTAACATAATATTGAGCTGGATAAGTTGGTATAAATAGCAAGCATCGCATCTGGATCGATAATGGTTAAGTTCCGATCCAAAATATGTTTATTTTTACTAATTAGTGCCATGTATTGTTGTTGTAAGATGAGCGTGGGCGGATATAGACAACAGTAGTTGTAAGGACTATGCAATCCATATCGACCACCATAGATGCCATGTTTGTAGTAAATACTATTAATGTTGTGTGAATTGCCATATGTCTTCAGATTTATAATCGAGTTAGGATCGTGTCGATCGCTTGATAGTAATCCTAAAAAGCGACCATCTTGCGCGTACAACTCCAGCTTTCCATCAAGTGAAATTAGATCTTGCAGAGTCATGTATTTTTATCGTTATCGAGGAATAACTTTAAACAGAATCTCTTTTTTCACCATCAACCAACACAAACCGATCGCGATCGCTTGAGCTAAACTGACTAACCAAGTACTGCCTTGAATCAAGCCTGGAATCATAAACCAAATTAAAGTCAAAGGCACATGAATAATGTAGACATATAGCGAGTTTTGACCTAATGGAATCAATAACTTACCTAGCGTTTTATCTAAAGGTACCCAAAACCGATCGACAGCCATAAACATCATCGAAAATAGCCCTAGCAGCGTTACTAATCGAATTGGGCCATTGATACTTCGATCGGTCAACCGCAGCCATAAGGCCCGATCTTGCACCTTCTGAGGCCACGTTCCCAGTTGGAGATCTAAGTGTGCTGTAACTAGAGCTGCAATGACAATCG
>NZ_JANPLS010000013.1:0-5202 GCF_031422475.1 Chamaesiphon sp. VAR_48_metabat_403 | reverse complement strand
CGCGCAGACCTTCCTCGTAAGCATTGCCATTTTGCACAATTAATGCTTGCACTCGTTCGGGATATTTAGCCGCAATCCGATAGCCAATGGGCGCGCCATAATCCATCACGTAGAGGCTATATTTCTTGAGGTCGATCGCGGTAATGAATTTCTCCACGATCTCAGTCAGCCGATCGAACGTGTAGTCAAACTCGTTCACACTTGGCATCGAGCTATTACCAAAGCCAGGATAGTCGAGGGCAACCAGATGAAAGCGATCTGCAAGCGCAGGCATCAAATTGCGGAACATGTGAGAGGAAGTTGGGAAGCCGTGCAACAGCAGAATCGTGGGATTACTGCGGGAGCCAGCTTCGCGGTAGAAAATATCTAAACCATCGATCGAAACGGTATGAAATGTGGTCATGAGATTACTCCTGATGAGTTTGTGGTGGTTTTACAGCCTAACGATGGCTCTGTTGCTGGAAGTAGTCGCGCCAACTTTCGGGTAATGCGGCAAGTTGAGCAGCACGATGAAGTAACTCTGGACTTGTCTTCTCGTGGGTATACAGTTGAGTGATATCGGCAACCGCGATGTTGTTGTCATCGCGGCTCACTAGCTCTAGAGTGTCTCCAACTCCGACTTCGCCCTCTTCTAACACACGGAAGTAAAATCCAGTGCGACGACTCGCGAGAAAGCGTTTTACCATATCGGGTCGTCCAAACCGAATCCCCAGTTTGTAGCAGGGCATACGCGGTTGTGTCACCATCAATTTGACAGTACCAATCCGAAAGCGATCGCCAATATTCACGTCCGCTTCTGTGAGTCCAGTGGTGGTGAAATTTTCACCAAAGATGCCCAGCGGCAGCTCAGTCTGAGGTAATTCACCTCGCCAGTAATCGTAATGCTCGAACGGATAGACGTAGACTGCTTTGTCTAATCCCCCATGAACGGTGAGATCTGCCTGTCTGTCGCCGTCTAAATTGAGCGATCGCACCATCACCCGCTCGTTGACTGGCTCTTTGAAAATCCCAGTGTTAACGGTTTTCCCTTTCCAGGTCACTTCACGCGGCAATCCGACATTGACAGAGATAAGTTTCATTTTGAGCTAACAAGTTGGTAATAGTAGAGGCATCCAGCTTTGCCACCACCGATAATAATGTCGTCGTAGTATTCAATGTTCACTTACATCTCCTGCGATCGATCTGCTTAACGTCAGTTCGGGTTAAGAAGAGCCTGGAGACTGGAAGTCTCGGCTCATGGTGCAAAGTCCGCCTTCGCGGACTGAATTTCCTAGTCCGCGAAGGCGGACTTTGCAATACTAGCCCCGATTTTAATCGGAGGCGGTACTAGAACGGAGCCAATATCCTTAACCCGAACTGAGGTTGCTTAATGCTGCTGATTGAGATCTGCAACGAGGTCGGTCACTTGACGTTGAGCCTCTGCGCTCAGTGAGTCAAAGTCGTCTAAGAAGAATTGACGTTCTAGCGTTAACTTCCGGGTATTGAGCAACCCTTCGATCTGCCAACCTTCGTCGCGTTTCGTTGCGACGTATAGCGGCAGCGAATCTCGTGACGGTGAAGTTTCGGTTTGTCCGGGCAGTATTACCCGGATAACTACGAGCATGAGCGCAAGTTGCGAGTTCACGAGGCGGACAAAATCCACCTCACCCTCCAAGCGCGTTCCTTTGACAACCGTGTCGAACGCTTGCTGATGAAATGCAGCGATTTCTTTTCGACCCTTGAGATGCGTGCCCTCGAACGTGATGAAATCGGCAGTTTCGCTGAACGGGGCAGCGAAACCTTCGCCGCTACCTCGATTCCAAGCATCAATCATCTGGCGATGGAAATCACGGATTGCCGACTCGTCAGCAGTAGTGGTCTGAGCTGTTTGTAAATTCATAGTTTTGAGTTTTCCTTTTAAGTGATAGAGCCGTTTTCAAGCGGCATAGAGGGTGTGATGAACTCTGGAAATAATCGTCTCTGTGAGCTAGTTTCAACCATTTCTCGAAAATCGCAACGAGAGCTGAATTTCGCTAGAGATGCAATTGAACTGGAACCTTAAATTTATTGGCAGTGCTTTGTGAGGTACGCTCCGCTTTAATTAAATCGGCGGCTTTTTCGCCGATTGCGATTGTGGGTGCATTGGTATTTCCGGTAGTAATTGTTGGCATAATCGAGGCATCCACGACCCGCAATCCCTCAATTCCATGTACCCGCAATTCGGGGTCTACAACTGCCATTGAGTCGATGCCCATCTTGCAAGTGCCAACTGGATGCCAGACGGTGCTGCAACCATCGCGGACGTAGGATGCAATCGCTTCATCGCTAGTTACGTTGGCACCTGGGGCGATTTCCTCACCGCGAAATTCATCAAAACCACTGTGCGCGAACAATTGGCGGATGAGTTTAATTCCCTCGACCAGCTTTTGCAGATCGGCTTGACTTTGGAGATAGTTCATCCGCAGTATTGGTGGATCTTGGGGATCGATCGACTTTAAACTAACACTGCCAACGTTTTGAAGCCGAGTCAAAGCGGCTGCACCCGTGAATCCTGAATCAGGGAGGGCATAGCCAGGGGGTGCGAACATAATGGGGCCAGCGAAGAACTGTAAGTCTGGTGCCACATCGCGATTTCCCTCACTGTGTGCAAATAATCCGGCTTCAATCCCATTACTCGTTATCGCTGGGTGCATATCTTGAGTACTGGCGCGAACTACCGTAACGAGCAGGTGGTCTTGGAGATTTTGACCGACACCTGGCAAATTAGCCACGACAGCAATTCCCATCGATCGCAGGTATTCTGCATCCCCAATCCCTGACAGGAGCAGCAGTTTGGGTGAATCAAACGCACCCGCACTCAACACCACTTCTTTGTTAACTCGGACTTGATGCAGCACACCCTCGTGCAGATATTCCACTCCAACAGCGCGGTTGCCCTCAAACAGCAACCGAGTCACCAATGCACCTGTAGTCACGGTCAAATTGGGACGCTGGAGAATGGGTACCAAGAAAGCAGCAGCGGCACTGTGTCGTTTGCCATCTTTGACTGTTAATTGATAGAACCCCGCCCCTGTCTGCTGTGTACCGTTGAAATCAGGATTGTAGTCAGATCCCATCGATACACAAGCATCGACAAACCGCTGGGATACTACCGCTGGAGATATGACATCGGTGACGCTCAACTCGCCATCAACCCCGTGGTACGGGTCGGCTCCGCGCTGTTGATGCTCGGATTTCTTGAAGTATGGCAGCATATCCCGATAACTCCAACCAGGATTCCCCAAGTCCTGCCAATGGTCATAATCATGAGGATTGCCTCGGACATACATCATAAAATTAATCGAACTGCTGCCACCCAGGACTTTGCCACGAGAACAAAACATCTTGCGGTTATTTAGACCTGGTTCTGGTTCGGAAAAATAGCTCCAGTCTACTTCAGAACCCAGTAAGCTGAGACATTGCGCCGGAATTTGAATCTCTGGTTTCGTATCTGGGTTGCCCGCTTCGAGCAACAATACGGTGGTTTCGCTATCTTCAGTCAGACGGTTGGCGATCGCGCAGCCTGCCGAACCTGCACCGATTACTATATAGTCATAGTGAGTCATAACTTTCTCCTGCGTTGGTTCTGTTCATTAGAGCTGTTCGGAATAGCGCGTGTGGCGATGGGGGGGTGTTTGTGTACCTGGAGGGATGTAACCCTCGATCGGGTCGTATTGACCTCCAGTGGTGGTGGCATCAGCAATGATGGTGAGACGAGTGTTAAAAAGCCAGAGAGGTTGTGTCATGAGTTTGCTCCTGTTAATAAAAGATCCCGAACGATCGAAACTAGCTGTGTACCAGCGGTGTATCTACAAAATGTTCTGCTAGAAACCAAACCTGTAGCTCATTCATGCGTAGCACTTGGCTTACTAATAAATCATTTGTACCGCTATCTCGATTTGCTGCGGTTTTGTCATTTAGTAATTTTGTTGGTATTTTGAATCGGCACGATCCTACCTCCATAAGTGATGTTTGTAAGTAACGTAATTTCCCGCTAGGACTTCTTGACAGTGGCAGTTGCAGCCGCTTCGATCAGTTTGGCAATCTCTTTTGGATGAGAGATATAGGATACGTGGCTGGCTTTGAGTTCGATTGTTCTAGCACCGATTCGCTTTGCCATGAATCGCTCAAGCTCTGGGTTAATTGCCCGATCTTCCCGACCCACGAGATACCACGAGGGAATTGTCTTCCAGGCTGCTCTGTCTACTGATTGGTCAAAAATCGCCTTCAAGGGTGGTTTTTGCGTCGCTGCCAGCACTTTCGCCTCGGCTGTCGATACATCTTGAGCAAAGACCTCGTGAAACTTCTCGCGATCGATGTAGAGAAATCCTGCTGAATCTGCAACAAATGCTTTGCCGATCGGCGGAGGGGCATATCTGGCATTTAACTGGTTAGCTGTTTCACCTGGTTCTGGTGCAAACGCATTGATATAAACCAATGCTTTGACTCGCGGGTTGCCAGCCGCTGCACCTGTGATGACATTGCCACCGTAGGAGTGCCCGACTACCACAACGGGTCTCTGTTGGGTATCAATTACTCGCTTGGTCATGGCAATGTCGTCGGCTAGAGCAGTCAGTGGATTCTGCACGGCAGTTACCATGTAGCCATCCTGCTGTAAAAGGAGAATGACTTTTTGCCAGGATGTAGCATCGGCATTAGTACCATGAACCAGCACGATCGAAGGCTTAGAGTTGACCCTTTGGGATAATTCCTTTGAAATGGCTACTTCGGAACGCATCAATACACCAACTAGAACGCTGAATGCGAGTAGCAACAGCAATAGTCTGTGAACTTTTTTCCATGTAAAAACTATCACTGTTAACACCTCTGCATTTTTGCTGAATCGATTGAGTCGATCTAGCGAACAATCCTGACGTGAAATGCTCGAATTGCTGCTCGAGTGAGATCGATGGCGTAGAGTTTCTTCGTTAATTTGGGATGGAGAGCAAGCAGCTTAATGACTCAGGGTGACAATGGCTGC
This sequence comes from Chamaesiphon sp. VAR_48_metabat_403, assembly GCF_031422475.1. NCBI lineage: Bacteria > Bacillati > Cyanobacteriota > Cyanophyceae > Gomontiellales > Chamaesiphonaceae > Chamaesiphon > Chamaesiphon sp. VAR_48_metabat_403. The sequence goes on along the minus strand of NZ_JANPLS010000013.1, from coordinate 203 downwards.
CATCAACTGCTCGATGCCGCAGAGCAGATACACGATTGCGGCGATCTGATTATCGTTGAGCAGACATCGCCTCCTGTCGGGGTAGCTCTCCCGGCGCACCCAGAATTTCGTCACCAATTTCGGTACTAATGCGATCGAGTAGAGCCAGATCCTGCGGTGCTGTTTGTTCCTTGAGTATTCATGCCACTTCCAGCCACTATTTC
>NZ_JANPLS010000012.1:0-11661 GCF_031422475.1 Chamaesiphon sp. VAR_48_metabat_403 | reverse complement strand
CTCCGCTTCGCTCCGATTGCTTTAATAAGTTTAAATTATAACCTTAACTACGAGAGAGCCGGAATTACACTCATTTTTTAATCTATCGATCGACACCAAAACAGTCTGAATCTTAATATATTATGTCCTTGGTATGACGATCGTAAAACCAGGATATCGTTCTACGGATTGCCTCACGGTGTGGAGTTGGATCGCTGCCAAATACTCGCTCATACTTCTGACAATCGACGATAAAAGGCTGTTCAAATTCGTAACTAATTTCTTTGATTTCGCGCAGTATCGGGTTAAACAATCCCAGAAAATTCAACATTAATGGGGAAGCAATCCGTAATTTAGGGGTGTATCGTGCCTCGGCAAAAATCAGATCGAGAAACTGTCGAGTAGTTAGAGTTTCGGCACTAGGAATATGCCAGATTTCACCCAAAGCTTCTTCTCGCTCTCCCAGCGTTACTAAACCTTTAGCAAAATCTTCAATAAACGTATAAGTATGGGGTACATCGAGCTTGCCAATCAGATTCAGGGTTTTCCCTTCTACCAATGCTTGAAACACCACTTCACCCATCATCGAATTTAAGACCCCAGGACCGAAAAAATCAGACGCTCGACCGATCGTGGCTTGAATTCGACCCGATCGATGTGCTGCCATTAGTTGCGCTGCTATTTTCGATCGCACCAACCCCTTTTTCCCCGTAGCTCGATCCGGTAAATCTGGTGTAATTAGTCCTGAAACCCGACCGTACATATAGAGATTATCTCCATACACTACTTTTGCCCCCGAAGTCTCCGCACCCAAAATTACCCCATCCATCATCGGCGGCAGGGCAGTCGTCCACTCAGGATAGGGCGCATTGGCACAGTGGTAAATTACCGATGCCCCCTGGCAGATTTTTCTCATCTGGGTAGGAGCGGTAATATCTCCCCGCACAACCTCAATTCGATGTCCTAGATCGAATCTATCAGCAGAGCGAGAAACAGCACGAATCCGCTTGCCTTGCCGAACTAGTTGCCACACCACAGCACTCCCTAGACCACCACTCGCGCCTAAAACAACATGCAATCTATCGTCCCTAGTCATCATAAAATTGGGTATAAACCGCGTCCTGTCTGGCTATTGACACGGCAGGTAATAGTAGTTATTCGGACAAATCGCCACTGAGAGTAATGGCTAGCTTTTCGAGTTCGAGCGCGGCGGCTTTAGCCAGGTAGCGATCGCAAAACTCGCGGAGTTCGTTGGCTCAATTCAGTTCGTAGATAGCTTGTTCGATGGACATATTTATAGACTAATTAGTACTTGGCAGCGAGATGGCGATCGACTTTGGCAGCTTTCGTTACTAGTACGATCCCCATCGCCAAAAACCACAGTTGTAAAATGCTTACTGATACCAATGAGCAGACTTTCAGCAACTAGCAACCAGCCAGCAATCGCATACAAAGATTTTTGAGGGGATATCATACAGCTCTATAAACATTCCTGAGAATATATTAACACGATCGGGAATGTTGTCAAGGATGTCTTATTTCTATCTCGTGGAAATATTGGTGCGATTGGGATATGCTAGACAGGTGGATTCTTTGCCCTGTCAAGATTTGTAAGATTTGTCGATCGCTAAAAAGTTATGAATTGTCACGATCCCGAAAAGCTCAGACAAATTTTGATTTGGATCGGGGTGTCAAACCAGTTAATGACCACACGATTCGATCGCTTGATGAATGAGCGGAATTTGCCATTGCCGCAGTTCTCCATGCTGAACCACTTTAGCCGCGATCCACAGCAGCGTTACACCATCACCCAGCTTGCCGCAGCATTTCAGGCAAATCAACCTGCCATGACTAAAACGGTGCAGCATTTATTGGAAAAGGGCTATTTAGAGTTCCAAGTCAGTCAGGAAGATAAGCGAGTTAAATTTCACTCAATTACACCCGCAGGTCTAGCCGCACACCAGCAGGCGATCGATCGCCTCGAACCAGATGCCCAGCTTATCTTTGCTGAATGGAGTTCAGAGGAGATTGAGACGTTGCATAAATCTCTGTTTCGCTTAAAAAATTGGTTAGACGATCGCCGCGATACAGTGGGGATCGACAATGAAGTATAACGGATTGAGTTGACTATATTCCTAGTAATTACATAAGAGGTTATTTATATGGAAGAAATGGTTCGGATAGTCTTGCAAAAAATGATTTTATAACAACAGCTAATCTGGCAATTAATGACAAAAATACTAGGGAATAAAAGCAGATAATTATTCAGCTTGAATACTTTCTAATGTTTGGAGCATGTTTGCGGTGGTAAATGGTTTGGTGAGAAATGCACTCACTTGTTGTCTCTCAACCATTGATTCTAAATTGAGAACAGAACCGCTCATCACCACAATTTGAACTTGGGGGTTAATCTGTTGTAAAGCCAGAATTGTCGATCGAGTATCCAGATGGGGCATCATCATATCGATGAGGACGATGGCAATACTCCGATGGTTTTGGGCATAAATATCGATCGCTTCGATCCCGTCGCTAGCTAGCATCACGCGGTAATTGTATGTCTCTAGAGATTCTTTGACAATTTCCCGAATTGTGACCTCATCATCGACAACTAATGCCAACTGCCCCTTGCCATCATCTAAATCCGCTGCTGCGGCTGAAGATTCGGCTTCTTTACTATAAATCGCGGGCAGATAGATTTTAAAACAAGTGCCGCGCCCGATCTGGCTCTCTACCTCGATCGCGCCTCCATGCGCTTTGACGATACCCTGGACTGTCGATAGTCCCAATCCCGTCCCCGTATCTTTGGTAGTAAAAAACGGCTCGAAGATCCGATCGAGTGTTTCACCAGTCATCCCCATGCCTGTATCGGTAATACTAATTAGGATATAAGCTCCCGCTGGTGACTGGATCTGGACAGAATCGGCATCGATGATGATGTTCTCCGAACTCGCCGTCAGGCTGCCGCCATCGGGCATCGCATCCCGCGCATTGACAAATAGATTCATCAGCACTTGATGAATCTGTGTCGCATCGACATTTACCAGCCACAGATCTTCGCTAGCGTTGTTAACTTGAATTTCAATGGACTTAGGGAAAGTTTGTCGCGCCACACTAATCAGTTCTGTCAGAATATGCCGCGCTTGGATTGTCGTGCGCTCTCCATCCAGCCCCCGCGCAAAAGTGAGAATTTGCTTGACTAAACCACTCCCGCGTTTGGAACTTTCGACTAGCATATTCAATAGTCGGCGATTGCGATCGTCCAAATTGGGCAGCGTCATCGGTAAAAGCTGCGCCACACCGACAATCGGCGTAAGGACATTATTCAAATCGTGGGCGATACCACTAGCGAGACTACCCAAACTCTCTAGCCGTTGAGCGCGGAGAAACTGCTGCTCTAATTGTTTTTTCTCAGTGATGTCGGTATCGACACTGAGAATCGAGCGGGGATTCCCCGCCTCATCGCGCACCAACGTCCACCGACTTTCGGCGATTACTTCCTTCCCACTTTTAGTTCGCTTGTGTAATTCACCTTGCCACGCGCCCTGTTGCCGCACTGTCTGAGCGGCGATCGTGACTTCTGGTAGGATGTCTGTATAAAACAGTTCCATTGTCTTGTGCCCCACTGCTTCTGCAGCTGTCCATCCATAAATAGACTCCGCGCCTCTGTTCCAGAATTGAATCCGATCGTCCAAATCTCGCACGATAATCGCATCTGTCGCGATATTTAGCAAGGCAGCTTGCTCTTGGATTTTTTGTTCTGCGGCTCTGCGCTCCGTGATATCCATCATCGTGCCGATATAACCACTCACAGTTCCCGACTCATCATAGATGCCGATTGCCTTGACAAAGACCCAGTTTACACTTCCTTGGGGAGTTACAAATCGATGCTCCGAGGCGAATTCCTGCCGATTTTGCACGGCAGTATGCCACTGAGAATAAATCGATGCTCGATCGTCAGGATGAAGCGTGTTTGCCCAACCTTCTCCCAGAGCTTCAGCTAGGGTCGATCCGATTAGTTCTAAACATTGCTGATTGATAAATAGACACTTGCCCTCAACATCGGTTTGAAAGATGCCGACAGGAGCCGATGTTACGAGTGCGCGATAGCGGGATCTACTTGCTTGGAGTTCTGTCTCAATCTGTTTGCGACTGGTGATATCAAACCGAATCGATAGATATTGAAACGGTTGTCCGCGATTGTCTAAACAGGGGACGATCGTCGTCGCTACCCAGTAATAACTACCATCCTTAGCACGATTTTTAATTTCACCACTCCAGACTCGTCCACTAGTAATTACTGCCCATAGATCTTGGAAAAATTCAGGCGGATGGTAGCCAGAATTGATAACTCGGTGGGTTTTACCGATTAACTCATCTGATGAATATTGAGATATTTCACAAAATTTGTCGTTGACAGAAATAATCGTGCCATGTAGATCGGTTGCAGCAACAATGGCCGATCGATCGAGCGCATATTTCTGAAATTGGAGCGAATCCAAAGTCTCTAGTGTCGTAATTTCAGCCTGTTTGCGTTCGCGTAGCGCGGCTTGCCGTTCGGTAATATCTCTGGTAAAGCAACGGGTATGGACAAATTTTTCATCCTTAAAAAAGGCATGAGCATCGATCGAGATATCACAAACCGAGCCATCCTTTCGATAGACTTGAGTTTCACAATTTTTAACCGATTCATCATGTGAAACCCGTCTCAATAGGTCGGCGATTTTGGCTCGATCGACATGAAAATTGATTAATGGTTGACCGACATATTCAGATCGATCGTATCCAAACATATTTAATTCAGCTTGATTTACCCAGACAATATTACCCTCGATATCCACCCAGTGCATCCCAATTAGAGCATTATCGATGAAGTCAGAAATTCCCTGCTGACTGGCTTCTAAAGCGATATCACAAGATTGCTGTTCGGCAAATTTGACATGAAGTTCTTCGGTGAGTAATGCCGATCGATCGGTTTCGATCGCCACTCGTTCTGCCAAAGTTTGAGAGGCTCGGCGTAACTGAGCTTCCACCTGTTCTCTTCTGGCTACTTCTGCCTGTAATTCTTGATTAGTCTGCTCTAATTCTGTAGCGCGAGCGAGCAGTTGCGATTGCAAACTCTCCATCATGTACAGCATTTCCAACGGATCGAGTAATTGCAAAAGATTCGACTGGGTAAGGATGCCCTCCAATTCGCCTCGCTCGTTCGTAACTACCACTCGCCGAATATTTCTGGTTTGCATAATCTGTTGCGCTGCCCACAGCGAATCTTTTGACTGCAAATAAAACAGCGGACTACTCATTACCGTCTGGGCTAATAACCGATCTAGATCGAGTTCGAGTGTCTGAAACTGGACGATATCCTGTTCGGTAATAATTCCGACTGGTTGTAATGGTTGTTGACTGTCCACAATGACGATCGAACTGATGTCCCGCTCGGTCATCATTTGGGCGATCTGTAGGATCGTCGTCGTGGGGAATGCACAAACTACATCACTCGTCATCCCCTCAGCGACGGAGCGAAATTTCAACAGATTGACTGGTTGCAGAATCTGGCGGATATGTTCTGGCGTGACGATACCGATGAGTTGCTGGAGATCGTTGAGGATCGGCAAATGGCGAATCTGATACTGTTGAAAGATCGTCAACGCACTCATCACCGTATGGCGATCTGAGAGTACTAAGGTTTGCAGCTCGGTAGTCATCACCTCCCCTACTTTCACGCTGTGGAGACTACGTTGACTGGCGGTGAGCTTCACTAAATCGCGTTCGGTAAAGATGCCAACTAATCGATCGTTGGCTAAAACTAATACCGCACTCTGATGTGAGGTAATCTGCCCGCTTAGAGATTGCGCTTCTGGAATAGCCGATCCGGGTGCAAGCTCGGCTGGCAACAGACAGTTACGTCCTTTCGCCCGACTCATCAACGAAATAACTTCTATGAGTAGCATGTCAGGATTTACCGTCAATGGCTGACAATCGACGATCGATGCCAAGCTTGGTAAATTCTGTAACAAACTAGCAGTATTTGACATGCAAGCTCTCAAATAAATTACTTTCATCTATACTAAGCTTAGTCGAATTTCTATGCAAAGCAAGCTCGACACAATTTCAATCTGCTTTGCCATTATTAAATTGCACGTCCCTAATGACAATTTAGATCGGCGATCGATCGAATCCGATCGTAATCTTTTTTGGAGACAAGTGGTTTCTGTCAAAAGGTTGACAGTAACGATCGATGCACCAGATCGGTTTCGGTAGAAATAGTTGACGATCGCTAATTTGAAGAACGTCATCATGTTGTGTATTCTCACCAATCGACAGCCTCGGCTTTATTCTAAATTAGTTTCGATTCTTCTAAGGGAAAGGCTACGCCAACGGATTCAAGTTACCAAATTTTTTCCATTCTTAACACAAATCCAGGTAATTCTGGATCGCCCGTGACAAATTCTGGTCGATCTAAAACTTCAGGCGATCGATCTGGACGATAGATATAAACCTGGCAATTTTTACGGTCGATTAACCAGCCCAACGATACACCGTTGTCAATGTATTCCTGCATTTTTGTTTGTAGCGATGTCAGGGTATCGCTAGCAGATCTTAACTCAATGGCAAAATCTGGACAAATTGGTGCAAAGGACGCTTGTTCTGCTGCTGTCAGAGCATTCCAACGTTCTAATTTAATCCAGGAAGCATCAGGAGAGCGGGTAGCTCCATTGGGAAGGGTAAAACCTGCACTAGAGTCGAAGCCAATCCCCGTTCCATTGTGCTCTGTCCAGACCCCAAGCTGTGCGGCAATGTTAAAATTGCGGTTGCCTGTATCTGAAAAAGCAGGTGGCATAACAATAACTTCTCCTTGGGCGGTGCGCTCGATCCGTAGTTCTTGATTGGCTTGGCAAAATTCATAGAATTGCGCTTGCGTCATTGTAACGATCGCCGGAAAGTTAACCGTTATGGGTGTATTATCGGTTTGGATTAATAATGTTGTCATGTCAATTATCTCCGGTACAGCAAGGCTGAACGCTCCACTTTATAACGTATAGGCAGATATTCTCCTATTATATTGAATATTCGGTTCTAATCAGAATCGAGCAGTAATTGGCATAATATATCGACCTGATCTAAGATCGGACGACTTTGCCGAGAATGGAGCGGATTATCTGCTGACACAGCAGCATTAATCGCCATCAATGCTGCTTGAATTTTCGCCTTAGTTGCTAACTTTACGCGCTCGGCATCGATTCGTTGCCATTGGGCAGCTTTTAATCTTTGGACTTGTTGACGCTCCATTAAATTAGTAATTCGCGCAATAATTTCTGGTCCGATCACTGGTTTGGTCACAAAATCATCAGCCCCGATCGCAAAAACTTGTTGAATTAATGTTGGTTCGGTGTGGGCAGTCAGAAAGATAATTGGTAAATTAGCATACTCGGCTCGATCGCGAATTGACTTACATAAATCTAAACCACTCACGATCGGCATTTCAACATCTAAAATTAATAAATCTGGTTTGCACATTGGCAAGATCTTCCAGAATTTTTGAGAATCGGCTAGAGTAGTAATTTTAAAGCCCCAGGGCAATAGTAATGCGCGTAAAATCGCCAGAATCTTCAGATCGTCGTCAACTACTAATACATGAATTTGAGTTGATTCCGCCTCAGCGATCGCCCGCTCGATCTCTGCCATTAGATCCGCAATTTTAGTGGGGCAAACACTAGTCCAATTTCCCAAATGCTCTACTACTGGATCTAACAGATCGGGATTGGTGAGGGCAATTACTGGGACTAATGGCACCTGTTTATTGATATCAACTAATAAGCCTAAAACTGCTGCTGTCTGCTCGATCGCCGCCTCAGTTAGTAAAATACTGCGGGTACGCTCTCGCTGGAGTTGGGATCTGGCAGCCGCGATCGTCGGTACAATTTGAACATTCCAACCGTGTTGGCGTAGCCTTTCGGAACGAAAATCGATGGCCATCGATTGGATTTCATGATTGAGATCTTTATCTGCCGATACTAACAGAATATCTGTTGTTAGATCCGGTGCAAAACTGTGCAAATCTGTCGTAACAATCGGTCGATCGAGTTCTTCGCGCAAGGCGGTGACGAGTGAGAGTAATAATTGCCCTTGTGCTGGAGTTAAATCTCGATTACTGTCAAGTAATTTCTCAATTTGGCGAGCCAATTCCGAACTCAGGGAAAAGCCAAATGTCCCCAACGAGCCAGTAAGTGAGTGGGCGATATTTTTACCGATTGTCTGCCAATCGGACTGAAGATCTCGGTTGAAAAATCTCACCGCTAGTTGCTCCAAGATCGCGACTTGCTCGTGAACTTGCCCCTTGAATTTCTCCCACGTATCAGTTAGCAATGCTGCCCCAGATGACTCGATGGGTTTGAGTCGATAACCAATGCCGTATACCGTTTCAATAAAATCGGCGGCTGCCCCCACTTGCTTGAGTTTATGGCGCAAACCTTTAATATGAGTGCGGATTACCTCTTCCCCAGGCGTATCGAAAGACCACAAATGGTCGAGAATAGCATTACAGCTAAATACGCGCTTGCTGTTGCGCAGAAATAGCTCTAATAAGGCATATTCTTTGGGCGTAACGGGGACTAATCGATCGCCAAAAGTAACATTAGTACTGACAGGATCGAGCTGTAAACTACCCCAACTTAAAATTGGTGCTGTCGGTGCATGACTGCGGCGCAATATTGCTCTGAGTCTAGCCAGTAGTTCATCCCGATCGAATGGCTTGCCCAAATAATCATCAGCCCCAGCATCCAAACCTCTGGTGCGATCGGCAGCAGAATCGAGGGAGGTGAGCAGTAAGATCGGAACGATATTACCTTTGGCACGAATCTCCCGACAGACACTAATCCCATCTTTCTTTGGCAGGGTGACATCTAGCAAAATCGCATCATATTCATAAGCATCGCTGAGATCTAAGCCTGCTTGCCCATCTGTTGCCACATCCACAGCATATTTATGGGTTGCCAAAATAGTCTCAAGCAGGAACGCAATCCCCGGATCGTCCTCAACTACCAGAATTCTCATCGGCTCATTTCCCGAACACTACTATCGATCGTGACACAGATTTGTCAGCTCTAGTCGCGTAATCCACCAATTTCTTCACAAGTTCCTCAACTTATCGATCTACTTTATAGATATGGACAGCGGATAGATAATATTTACGACAGTAAACCTACTCCCTTCCCACCCAAGAAATAGACATTTGCAATTTGCAATTCACTATTCACTAGATGTCTAATCCTTCACTGGGAAGGGAGTAGCATTGATAAAGAGAGCAATAGGTATGTCATTAATTAAAGAATTTAATAATTTACGCCAACAAATGGACAAATTATTTGACGATCTTGCCCACGAGCAACCACATTTAGGCATGTTTGCTAAAGTGGGGGAAACTCCCTGGACTCCAGCGATCGAATTACAAGAAACTGAGACAGAGCTGCTACTCAAAGCTCAACTGCCAGGAATTAAACCAGAAGAATTAGATATTCAAGTGAGCGAAAATGCTGTTTTTCTATCTGGAGAACATCAAGAAGAAATAAAGACAAATGAAAAGGGCGTATTCCGATCTGAATTTCATTACGGTCAATTTAAACGGGTAATTCCCCTACCTGCCACAATTAATCGAGAACAGGTGAAAGCAGATATGGTATCGGGTTTGCTGACTTTAACCATGCTCAAGGCTACTCCCGCTTTGCCCCATTTGGTAAAAGTCTCACTAGCGGCTGCCGAGCAACCATCTGTGCTGCCTGAACCAGTGAAAACATCTATTTAGCTTATATTTTCTAACTTGCATAAATTTAGGAGTATTTAGCCATGAGCGAACAAAAATTCCTGCTAATTTCAGCAACTATTTTTGCTTTAATTGCACTCTTGCATGTGTTTCGATTAGTGACTAATCTGCCAGTTCAAGTTGGGGCTGTTACTGTCCCAATCTGGGGATCGTGGTTGGGCGCGATCGTCGCAGCCGGATTGAGTATCTGGGATTTGCGGTTGATGTCTCAATGGAAACAAAGTCATACATAACCTAATCGATCGATATCATGAAAACAGACTATTTAATCGTAGGAAGTGGTTTATCAGCATTAGTCTTTGGCGCATTGATGGCTAAGGCTGGTAAGACAGTACGAGTGCTGGAAGCTCACGAACATCCTGGTGGATTTGGGCACAGCTTTACAATGTCGAAAAAATATACTTTTAATGCTCAGTTGCATTATGTGTGGGATTGTGGTGAGGGACATACGGTAAATCGGGTGCTGAAAAAACTTGGGTTCGATCGAACTATTACTTTTAATCGGTTCGATCCAGATGGATTCGATCGAATGCGAATGCCCGATTATCAGCTCGATATTCCCAGCGATAGTGCCGAATTAGTCCGGCGATTAGTAGCTCTATTTCCTGAAGCTGCCGAAAATTGTCAACAGTTTGTAAAGGAAATTCATGCGGTTCGCGCTGGATTACGCTATCTATCACCACCGATTCAACCATTAGAATTATTAGGACATCTCGGCGAAGTCTATCGTGCGCTGCAATACCTCAATAGTACGCTTCAAGATGCGTTTGATAAGTTCAAATTACCTCAAGCTGCTCAAACATTACTCGCCTTGCAATGGCCAGATTTCTTATTACCGCCAGAGCGATTATCTTTCTATGCTTGGGTAATTTTATTTACAGGTTATCAAGAGGGAGCTTTTTATCCCACTCAACATTTCGATCGAGTGATTAATGCTCTAGTTGATGTCATTACTCAAGCTGGCGGTGAGGTATTACTAAACCAAAAAGTGACAGACTTCTCGATCGTGGACAATACTGTAACAGGCGCAAAGGCAATCGATTTACTCACTCATGAAACTCACGAATGTCTTGCAGATACAGTTATCTGTAATATCGATCCGAAACAAGCTGCTGCCAAAATTGGCATCGAAAAATTCTCGAAATCGATCCAGCGCAAGTTAAATTATGACTATTCGCCATCTAATTTTATGGCTTATTGTGTCGTCCAGGGGATTGACTTGCGAGACTATGGCTTTGGCAAGTCAAATACATTTCACAGTGGCGATCTAGATCTAAATGTGGCATTCGATCGGATGTACAACGAGCATGACTATAGCAATCCTAGTTTTGCGATTACCACCCCCACCTTATTAACTAACTATGGTGGTGACTGTCCTCCTGACTGCCAAATTATCGAATTTTTGACAGTAGCTAACTATGAGTATTTCAACCAATTAAAACAACACGCTCCCAAAGCCTATCGACACAAAAAAGCAGAAATCTTAGAATCCATCCTTGATATTATAGAACGAGATTATATTCCTAACTTTCGTAGTTATTTAGTCTTCAAAATTACTGGTAGTCCAACTACTAACGAACACTTTTGCTACTGTCCAGAAGGCAACTCTTATGGTTCTAGTTTAACACCCCAAAATATGGGACTCGATCGACTAAATCACGAAACATCTCTCAAAAACTTTTACTTCTGTAATGCCTCATCTGGTTATCCTGGTTTCGCGCCGACTTTTTGGACTGGTGCGCTGTTATATCAACGATTATCAGGAGATCTCATTTTAAATTAAAGGATTTTCGGACTCTCAATCAAAATGTCCATCCCAATCGTTCGGATTGTAATTTAATTCTAGAAAATGGCGTATTAGAATT
>NZ_JANPLS010000011.1:0-31371 GCF_031422475.1 Chamaesiphon sp. VAR_48_metabat_403 | reverse complement strand
CATTGAGGTGACGCAAGGAAAGAACTTTGATGGCGACTGTAGCTCCATCGGCAAGTCGAATCGCACTGTAGGTGCTACCGCTACCGCCTGCACCCAAAAGTTCGACAAGCTGATAACGTGTATCGACGATCGTCTCTAAAGCGTTGGCAATTTCCATAAAATTAGTCAACTATTACCGCTTATGAATGAGGATTTAATAATATGCAGCTTTACGTTCGCATCAACTTTTGCTAGTTTGCTACAAGTATCGGCAATCCGCTCCGGAAGCTTTTCGGTAATATTCACAAAAATTTATATTACACATCAATTCGGGTTAAGAAGTGCCTGGAGACTGGAAGTCTCGGCTTATGATGCTTAGTCCGCCTTCGCGGACTAAGGTATCAGTCCGCGAAGCGAAAAGTGCGTTCTTGGGGTCTCCCCAAGTAGAGCACCTTTTCAAGACAGGCGGACTTTGTAATGCTAGCCCCGATTTTAATCGGAGGCGGTTCTAGAAAGGAGCCAACATCCTTAACCCGTTGGCGTAGCCTCTCTACCAAGAGAAACTGGCGTTACATTACACACAAAAAACAGCCCCAACTTCAGGTAGAAGTCGGGGCTGATGATTAAATAGATTTAGCCTTCCATCGGGATGCCATGAACGAGATTATTGAGTAGAGACTCAATATTTTGCATCGCCTGGTGATTTTCGGGTTGATGTTCAGATCGATCTGCCAATCCTGCTAATTCTTGCTTGAAGGCATCGATCCGATCTTGTAACGGTTGCATTAACTCCTGATATAGAGCTACTTTAGCTACCAATTCGATCGATACCTGCTTGGTGAGTTGCTGTTCTTGTTCGAGTGCTTGAACTTGTTTCGACTCTTGGAGATAAGCTTCGACCTGGCGTTCGATTTTCGCTTTGGTTTGGTCGATCGTCCCGCGCAGATTATCGATCTCGGTGGAGATCTGAGTCAATTCTGACTGCTGTTGTTGGCGTTGACCATCCAAAAGTTGTAAAATCGATTCCCATTCGACCTGTGAGCGATCGGCAGCCTCTGGGGGATGACCCTGACGGTGGCGGAGGACGCGATTGTGGATTTGTAAGAATGTCTGACGTTCCCGCATGGTTTGGCGTTGACCGTCGAGGGTCCGATCGAGCATATTATAGCCATCGCGTTCGTCAGCAAGATCGGCTTCGAGTTTGAGTTTATCGAACTCATTAGCTCCCGCGATCGCTTGTTGAAGTTCGTCGATGGCGGCTTGTTTTTCTTGGAGTTCTTCTTCCTCTAAGTGAACGAAATGGACCGATCGATCGACTTCAGTTTGGATGTTTTCGACGATCGCTTGCAATTGGCCAATCGGTATTGATTCCAATTGTTCGAGGTCAATTTTTTGGGTATCCCCAGTATCGACACTACCACCTTTAGACATTAAATAAATCTTCTGGTAGTTTACTTGCTCCAGTTCGATCCGGACTGTCAGACGGCGAACGTATTCCTGTTGGGTACTCAAAGTATGTTGCTGAACTTCCCAGGCAGTTTGCGTTTCTTCGAGGGCAGTTTGTAGCTCTTGAAGTTGCTGTTTGCGGCGCTCGATCTCCTGCTGCTGGCGATCGAGTTCGGCTTGGGTAGCAACGACTTGTTGCTGGTGGTGGCTCAATTGTTGCCAATGTTCGTTGAGAAGATCTTGTTGAACTTCAACGGCGGTGGCGGTAGTTTCTAGTTGTTGGGGATCGAGAGTGCGGGCGGTAGAGCCTAATTGATGGAGAGCCGCTCGAATCTCATCGACTTGCTGCTCGCTCAACGAAGTCCCCATCGACTGTTGTTGCCGATCGAGATGTTGCTCTTTAACTTGTAATTCTTCCCATTTAGTTGCTAGTTCTTGACGCGAGCGTTCGTGTTGTTCTATTGTTGTTTCGATCGCTTGTGATTCTTGAGTCAACCGATCGAGTTCGGAACGAGTACTTTCCAACTCAACTTCGCGTTCATAAATTTCTTCTTGGCGCAACTGTAATTGCTGAGTTTGTAAACTTAAAGATTGCCGCCAACTTTCAATTTCGTCGCCTTCTTTCTTGTATTTTTCAATTTGACGCGAGAGATTTTGGAGAATACTAACTAGCTGTTTGCCAGCATCTCGCAATTGCGATTGAATCTGCCGATTGGCATTCATATCGACCAAGACTAAAACGCCTGGATTGAAGTTATTTGCCTCATCTGGGGCGGCAACTAATTCTTCGCCAGGAATCGCACTCCAATTTTGTTCGGTGCGCTGACAAGCCAACAATTTGAGTTCGGCTTTAGTTCTGCCGCTAATATTAAACCCTGATTTTGGCTTTTGGATTTCTGCTAGATACAACACGTTAGTATTCCCTTGTCTTATATGAATAAATTTAGGTTTTTGCCGAGCATACAGAATTTAATTAAGTTAATCCATATTATAAATCTGAGCCAACAGAGAGTTTCGATCGTGCCAAACACTACTCAACATTAGGTATTGTCGCAAACACGATCTGTTTCCTCCATAGAGTAAATCTCATTAGGTAGAGGACCCGGCGATATCCTCGCCGCGATTACCCGTAGGTAAGTTTGCTGTTATGATTGCAGTCGCATTCTTTGACAAGCGATCTGGAGCTACAGCATCCGCCTAGAGCGGACGATCGCGACAGGGGCGGGCTAAATCGATCCTTGCCTCAAATAGAGCAGTGTCATCAATAACAACTATATATACATCGACTGCCAACTGTCATCAGCATAAAAATTCAACTAAATTTGCGATCGATCTTGGAAATTGTGAAACAAACTAGTGAATGTGTGGGAAAACTGAATGTAGCGGATATTTATGCAGATCGATCTTGGTGGCTGTTTAAATGCCTCAACAGCACCGCAGGCGATTCCCCTGTCGAGTCGTCCCGCTGCTCGCAGTAGCAACCTCTCAACCCCCTGAGGACGAGATTGAAAGCCCCACCACAACCGCCAGCAGTTCGCTAGTGGATGGAGGAGCCATCCCCCAGTCGATCTCCAGTCAACCGCGATGTTCTATAAGTATTAATTATGAAGTTTTTATTTTATGTTTAAAAATTACTATAGACTATTGACATTTACCAGCTCAGTATCCATCTACCCCATCGATTAGCAGATATATGAAAACAGTTCTAGTTGTGGATGATAGTACCGCTCAGCGGGAAATGATCAAAGAGCTACTCCAAGCTAGTGGAATGACAGTAAATGTCGCAACCGATGGCGAACAAGCTGTAGCAGTCGCATTAGAAATCGTTCCAGACATCGTAGTGCTCGATGTTGTCATGCCCAAAATGAATGGTTATGAAGTATGCCGCACACTTAAATCGAATCCCAAAACCCAAGATGTACCTGTAATTTTATGCAGTTCTAAAAGTGAGGATTTTGATAAACATTGGGGTATGCGTCAAGGTGCTGATGCTTATGTCTGCAAGCCATTCGAGCCAGTAGAATTGCTCAGTACCATCAAACAGTTATTGCGAAATTAGGATAGGTCTAATGGTTCTCAATTTAGATTTTCTCACCAGTGATGATGCGCCCAACACTAATGATGTGAGTGCAGGCTCTCAAGATGGCGAACTATGTTTGCGATTTGACGTACCTTCTGGAAACGAGTTTGCTTTACCTGCTTCTGGCGTTCGCGAGGTCATGTCTGTTTATCTCGATCGAATTACGCCCATTCCCAATGCTTCACCTTTTTTATTAGGTACGTATAATTGGCGCGGTCAAGTAATTTGGGTCGCCGATATCGGTCAATTTTTAGGCGATTTGGTGTTGGTAAATACCGACCAAAATGAAGTTGCCGTTTTAATTGTCGAAGAACAAGAACTGGTGATGGGATTTGCCGTCCGCGCGGTCGCAAATACCGAATGGTTGGATGTCGATCGAATGCTGGCTCCCGATGCTCACATTCCCGCTGCGATGAGTGGTTTTATCAAAGGAGTTTACCCTTCCACTGTTGCTGAGGCACCCCCATTGCACTTACTCGATCGAGTTGCCATCCTCCGCTCGTCCCACTGGACGTTGTAATCGCGACTATTTTCCAAGTTAAGAGTTTTATTGCTGAGATTTAGAGCTACTACTTCGATAAAGATCGTGCTAATCGTTCCCGCGAGCCTCTCGACACGAGCATCGACATCCACAGCTACTTTCGTCATTAAGACTAATAGCAACGCCTAAATTTATGTGAGTAAGGGTGCAACTATGCTCGGTCGGCGAATAAAACTTATAAGAATCCATATTTCATAAAATTAGCTAGTTATTGACACAGAACCAAAATGATCTCTAATGCCGATCGTATGCAAGACTATACCCAAGATTATCAATTAGCTGAAGCTGCCTATCTTCAAGGTAACTACGAAAAAGCTGCCGCAATTATCGATACGCTAGTTGCCAAATTTCATGAAGATCCTAGCGTCCGCTTATTGCGCGGGCACATCTATTGTTATGGTCTCTACCAGTATGAAATTGGCAAAAAAGAGTACGAATATGTACTGAGCATTGCGACCGACCCCGAATTTATTCAATTTGCCAATAGTGGCTTAGAATATGCCACCTCTTGCTTGAGCCAAACGAACGGATCGACGCAAGAGAGCTTCAATGGCGGCGATTCTGGCGGT
This sequence comes from Chamaesiphon sp. VAR_48_metabat_403, assembly GCF_031422475.1. NCBI lineage: Bacteria > Bacillati > Cyanobacteriota > Cyanophyceae > Gomontiellales > Chamaesiphonaceae > Chamaesiphon > Chamaesiphon sp. VAR_48_metabat_403. The sequence goes on along the minus strand of NZ_JANPLS010000011.1, from coordinate 26,756 downwards.
CATTATCGCGATACTAGTGCCGATTCTGCCGAGTTACTCACTTGGAGACAACCAGAAGATCTCACGGCTGATGAAGATTTCGATCTGGCCGCACTGAACTTTAATATGGACATGTCGGGACAACTATTTCCCGGTCAAGGTACGGACTTATTCTCGATCGAAACTAACGCTCCCAGTCAAAAGCCACCACCATTAGCTACTGGTTTTTATAATAACGATCAAGATACACTCACCGATGCCTTTGCGTTTGGGTACGATCGCACCGATAATCCTAGCAACCAGCTCTTTGAAGATTTACCGTTAGCAGCTACCTCTGAAGCCGCAGACGATACGGGCTTTTTCAATATCTCCCCAGCGGCACATCGCGCCTTTGCCACCTTCGATCCCGATCTGCCTAAAGACAAAGCCCCTGCGGCTACACCATCAGTTGCTGATGAGCCATTAGGAGTAGCCGAACGACCGACATTAGTAGTCCCTGTTAATAATGCCGCAGTTCGTCCAGTTCCAGAACAAGTGGAATTTTCAGTTGAAGATATTTCCGACGCGCTCAATGAAATCAGTGGCGCATTACCAATGGCTTGGCCTCCCACAGCTCAAGCTGGTGAACCTCCAGCTTGGATGGGTGCCAACTCAACCCCAGACAATCTAGCAAATCGCCCCCAAGTGCAGCACAATGATGCCGCTCCCGATGGTTTCGATCTCGCCGTGGCACAGGTCTTTCAAGACACATTCCAACCTCAACCATCCGATGCGCTGGCGAATAATGCGCCCGCATCGACACCCAAACAGCAGTTTGCGGCGATCGATAACGAAGCACAAGAGCCGCACAGACCTGCCCCAATTGCTGAGGAAGGCCCTCAATCTGGATTTTTCGATCTGCCCGACAATTTCCTCGACCAGCCAGTTCCATCGGCGATCGTCCTGCCTAAATCTTCAGGGATGTTTGATGACAGCTCGACATTTATTAACGGCGTATCGATCTCTGGGATTAAAAGTCAGCCCATTGGTACGATTAGTAATCTCTATCGGGAAGATAGTCCAAATATGACTAATCTCACGCCATCACGAGGCATATTTGCACCGTTTGAAAATGCCTCGTTCCAGAAAAAACAATGGTTGATTTCTGGTGCGGCAGGATTGGGTGCAGCAGTCGCAATTGCTAGTGTGACATTTGCCACCAGTCTCAGTTTGGCTCCGAGAGATCCCGCTCGCGAACCTTTACAAAAAGCGGGCGCAATCATGATGCTCGTTGGCGGTTTGACTAGTTTTGGCATTACCAAAATCTTGACTGGTCGTTATACCAAGCAAGTGAGTCGGAGCGTTAGAGACCTGCAATCCAATTTCGAGCAAGTCGCTCAAGGTAATATGGGCGCAAGAGCGGCGGTATCTTCTCAAGATGAGTTGGGTCTATTATCTTCGTCTTTTAACTACATGTTGCAATCGGTGGTAACTAGCAACTCCGAAGCCCAGCGCAAGGCGCGGGAAATGGAATTGGCTAAAGATGAACTCCAACGCCAAGTAATCCGCCTCCTAGACGATGTAGAAGGCGCAGCGCGCGGCGATCTGACCGTGAAAGCGGAAGTAACTGCCGACGTACTCGGTGCGGTTGCCGATTCGTTCAACCTCACTATTGACAGTCTCCGCCAAATCGTTCAACAGGTACAAGTTGCCGCCGTTCAGGTCAACCAAAGTTCGACCGAGAGCGAGGCATTCGCCCGACGGTTATCTTCGGATGCACTCAGTCAGGCTGAAGAATTAGCCGTAACGGTAAACTCGGTACAAATGATGACCGCTTCGATCAAACGGGTAGCCGAAAGTGCCCGCGAATCGGAAGAAGTCGCCCGGACGGCATCTTCGACCGCGCTCAGAGGTGGTGAAGCGGTAGAACGGACGGTAGCAGGTATTCAAGAAATTCGCGAAACGGTAGCAGAAAGTACCAGAAAAGTCAAACGTCTGGCTGAATCTTCTCAACAAATTTCGCAAATCGTCTCGGTAATTTCGCAAATTGCCTCCCGTACCAACTTACTCGCGCTCAATGCCAGTATCGAAGCAGCCAGAGCCGGGGAATCGGGGAAAGGATTTGCGATCGTTGCCGATGAAGTCCGCCAGTTAGCAGATCGAAGTGCCAAAGCACTCAAAGAAATCGAGCACATCGTACTCCAGATTCAAAGCGAAACCGGGCAAGTAATGGCCGCGATGGAACAAGGAACCCAGCAGGTAATCCAAGGTACCAAACTCGCAGAACAAGCCAAACGATCGCTCGATGACATTATCCAAGTATCCAATCGGATCGACTCACTAGTGAGATCGATTACCTCGGATACGATCGAGCAACGCGAAACTTCTAAAGCAGTGACAGAAGTTATGCAATCGGTCGAAATTCAAGCTCAATCGACTTCTCAAGAAGCTCAAAAAGTATCCTCGTCGCTCGAAAATCTGGTAGTCGTCGCGCGGAACCTGCTCACTTATGTCGAGAGATTTAAAGTCGAGTAAATGAGGGGGGAGCGGGGAGCGGGAAGAAAATGCACTTCATAGCAGCACCAATAGCTATGTTTAGCATTAGTTAACTCTTAACTCCCAACTCCCAACTCCCCGCTCCCCGCTCCCCGCTCCCCGCCCAACCCCAATCCAACCCTCAACTCCTAGCTATGGCAGAACAACACGATCGCATCCTGGGCTACTTTTTAGAAGAAGCAAGCGAACATTTAATCACGATCGAGCAAGGCTTACGCAAACTTCCCGAAACAGTCAGACAGCCGACGATGATTCGCGAATTATTTCGCGCGGCACACTCGATCAAAGGTAGTGCTGCCATGCTAGGGCTGACTGACGTTCAAAAAATTAGCAATCAGTTTGAAGCTAACTTTAGACTGCTGAAAGAAAATTCACAAATTGATGTAGATAGCCAACTCCAATCGCTATTTCTTCAGAGCTTTGGCTTTTTGCGAGCGGGCATCGAAGCAGTCCGGGTGGCTAGCGATCCATACCATCCCCATCCAGAATTAGGCGATCCGATCGGCGATCCGGTATTTGAAGAACTCAAAGCCTATCTTCAGCACTTACTAGCAACAGCCGAATCGATCCCGGCCATCGCGACAAATCCAGATCGTAATCTACCGCGCGATCCGGCGATCGAACAAGTTTTTGGTGAATATGTCACTCGCAAACTAGATGAAGTTATCGGTTTGTGCTTGCAACCAGATCTCCCTGAAATCCGCACCCAAATTCAGCAGATTTGTCAGAAATTAGGCAATCTGGGCGAAAATTTTGAGTTTTTAGAATGGACGAATCTATTTACAGCTTGTCGGCTAGCGATCGCCAATCCGGACAACCTGTTAACCCAATTGGGCGAAAGCATTAGTATTGCTGTCAAACAAGCACAAGTTTTAGTTTTAGCAGATCGACATCAAGCCATCGGCATTACCCCCGATCTCGAAGCCTTTATCAACAAGCGTCGATCGAATCTCGACAGCGAAGTTGTTGCCGATGACAATCGACTGGCATCGATAACTGGCAGTACCTGGCAATTAGATGATGCTGGCGGTACCAGCAAGAGTATGGGAATGACGGACGATACCACTCAAAAACTCCCCGATTTAATTTCGATTAATACAGGGAAAGTAGCTGCTGTAACCAGTAGTATGCCCTTGTTGAGTATCGGTACTAGCGATCGGTTTCTCGAAGCGATTTCGATGCCAGAAGCCGAATTCGACTCAGAGGCAATGGAGCTGAATGAGTTTATGAACTTACTGGGCAACGATCTGCCCAGTGAGGGCACTTGGATGCAGGATGACGATTTCCTCGATCGCGATATTCCCTTGATGGATTTGAGTAGTGCCGATACCGATAAATTTTACGCGCAAATTTCCGAGTCATTTATCCCAGCCTCTACACCAGACCCAATTTCCGAGCTGCTCCAGGTAACTGTGTCTGAAGAACGATCTCCAGATTTAGTTACGTACGATGAAGAAACATTCTACGACCCTAATCTGAGCAATATCGACGATCGGGATTTCCCCAGTTTCTTATTAAATCCAGAATTAGCCGCCACACCGCATCAAAATGGCTATGCCGATCTCGATTTGCTCGATAATGTCGATCTTCAACTACAACCAGATCTGTCTCCAGATCTAGATCTCGGCGATATTCCCGCCCCAGATTTTAGCCTAGACCACCCCATGAGCGATCTATTTGCCACCGCTCCAATCCCCGAAAATTGGGCTGAATTAGATAATTCGGCAGAGATCGCTGATGAAATCGGATTGTCTCTGGGTGCAATATCCGATCTCGTTGGCTCACATGCTCTGAATGAGAATCGAGCGGAATCGATCGAAGATTTAGCTTTGGCGATCGATAATTCTGTGCCAGATCTGCAAGCGCATTCCGATTCGTTATTAGCAATAACTGATGAGATCTACACGCCAGTTTCTGACGAACTCTTGTTAGAAAACTTGAATATCCATGAATCGTCAGAGTCTTCAGATCTCCTCCTTTTAGAAAGTTTAACTGCTGACGATTTACCAGCATCTTTAGTAGATAAAGAGCGCATTAATAATGAATTAAGCGACTGGATCGATAATTCTATTGCCGAGCAAGATCTTGAAGATTTATATTTTTTTGATGGCGACTTAGTGGGAAATCTCAGCAATGGCAATAATATTAACTTAGATCTCGACGCAGAGCCATCGATCGAGTTCACTGTCGATGCTAATGAATTGGGATTGGGTATTGCTGGCTCGATCGATAACAATGTCGAACTAGATGCCGATATCTTTGACGCATTTGGCGATTTGGATCTCGACGCAGAACCATCGATCGATTTTACTGTCGATGCTAATGAATTGGGATTGGGTATTGCTGGCTCGATCGATAATAATGTCGAACTAGATGAAACTATGTTTGACTCATTTGGCGATTTAGACCCTGGCGAAGGACAAGCGATCTATTTAATGGCTAACGGCAATGCCATCAACGCAGATATTAATGCTGAATCGATCGATCGACAAGTTGCCATCGATGAAACTATTTTTGACGAAACCGATCCCTTAGATTTCGATCGCGTGCCTCAAGCAGGTTTAATAGATTTAGAGTTAAGCTCCTTTAATAGCGATCGACCGCTGATAGACTTAGCGGGAAGTGAAGATCTCATCGATCTCGTCGATTTATCTGCTGTTACCGAACCAGTTTTAGACTCAGAATTAGATAATTTTGCAGATTTAGATTTTGGCAACAATAACGACTCAATTAATTTAGATCTCGACATTCAAAACTTTGATGAATTAGCAATCGATCCATCGATCGATAGTAGTTCGCTAGATTTAGACCTAAATTTATTAGATAATAGCGAACCAGTTGGGATTTCGATTTTTGACGATGCTGCATTAGACTTGCCAACAGAGCTGGATCTAATCGATCTCAATTTTACGCCTGATTCATCGCAGTTAGATTTAAATATCATTGCTAACGATTTCAACTCAATCAATCTCGGCGAATCGCCTACGGAAAGTCTTGATTTTGCTGGATTAGACATCAATATTTTAGACGAACAGCCTCTAGATATATCAGGATTACCATCGACAACTAATTTTGACGATCTAAACTTTAATTTAGACGACCTGAGTGCCGATTTAGCCGATAGTGAATCACTTTTAGCCGGATTAGAAGTACCAGCATCCGATCTACCAGAACTCGGCAATTTAGATGCATTCTTAGGGCTAACGGCTCTAGGTGTAGCGGGTAGCGCGATCGCTAGTGGCTCTCAATCTTCAGCACTCGACGATCTTGATGCCTTGGTCGAAACTAGTCCGACTAGTGGATTGGACGATCTCGATTCATTATTGGCAGCTCCCGCACCTGTTGTCAAACCAGCAGAGGTTACACCAGAGCGCGATGCCAAAGATCGTCGCGCTCCTAAGCAGTCGCGGACATTCGAGCAAACAATGAGGGTGTCGGTACGACATCTAAATAATCTCAATAACCTAGTTGGGGAACTAGTCGTCAACCGGAATACATTAGAGCAAGATCAAAATCGGATGCGCCAGTTTGTCGAAAAACTGCTCTCCGAAGTGCAAAAGCTCAACGAAGTCGGCAAACGGATGCAAGATCTCTACGAGCGATCGTTGATGGAAAACTCGCTAGTCGCCAGTCGCCAACAGCACAAACCCACGACGGCGATATCGAGTCCCTTAATCAACAGCGAAAATTTAGCTGCTAACGATACTTCGATCGAATACGATCCGCTCGAAATGGATCGGTTCACGCCGATTCACTTGCTATCGCAAAAAATGATCGAGTTGACGGTACGAGTCCGCGAATCGACAGCAGATATTGAGTTTGTAGTCGATGGGAGCACCGAAGTTACCCGCACGCTCCGCCAGATTACCGGGCAACTTCAGGAAGATTTAACCAAATCGAGAATGGTACCTTTCGCTCAGACAGCCGACAGATTGCAGCGTGGCGTGCGAGATAACGGTCTCAGATATGGCAAGCATGTCGAGCTGAGTGTCGAAGGACGCGATACGCTCATCGATAAAGTGATTCTCGAAAGTCTGACCGAGCCGTTGATCCACATGGTCAATAACGCGATCGCCCACGGGATCGAATCGCCAGAAACCCGCCAAGCTAACGGTAAACCGGGCGATGGCAATATTACCATTCGCGCGCTCCACCAAGGTAACCAAACCATTATCTCAATTTCCGATGATGGTGCGGGTATTAATACCGAGTACGTTAAAAAGAAAGCGATCGAAAAGGGTCTAATTACCGCCCAGCAGGCGACCGTCATGCCCAAAACCGAAGCTTACGAACTTCTATTCCTACCTGGATTCTCGACCAAAGACCAGGCTGATGAATTGGCAGGACGCGGTGTAGGCATGGATGTTGTTAAAACCAGCATTACCGAAATTCGGGGGACGATCGCGACTGAATCGCAAATCGGCACGGGCACGACATTTACGATCAGACTACCATTGGCACTCAGTATCGCCAAAGCCCTGATCGCCGTTAACAACAAGAGCAATATCGCCTTCCCCATGGACGGGATCGAAGATACCCAAGATGTTAGCCCAGAGCAGATCCAAACCGATAGTGACGGTCGACAGTGCATCTTCTGGCGCGATGAATTGATGCCCTTCAAACCACTGTCTGACTTACTTGGATTCAATCGTCCTCTCGCTCGGAATAATTTCTATTCAACTACCGAAGATGATAGCGATCTAGTATCGATCTTAATTCTCCGTAGCGATGGCAATTTTACCGCCGTCCAGGTAGATAAAATCACTGGCGACCAAGAAATCGTTATTAAGCCTCTCCAAGGGCCAGCTTCCAAGCCGTTAGGGATTGCCGGGGCGACGGTAATGGGGGATGGTCGGATCGTGCCGATCGCCGATGTAATGGAATTAATCGCCCTCGCTAACGGGACGCTCTCTCGTCATGTTTCGACTCAGTGGATGGCACAAATGAGTGCGCCGACTGTCGAAATCCGCGAATCGATGGTACTGATTGTCGATGACTCGATCACGGTTCGAGAATTGCTCTCATTGACCTTTAAACGGGCTGGCTACCGGGTCGAACAAGCTCGCGACGGTCAGGAAGCCTGGGATAAGCTCCGCGCTGGTCTACCCTGCGATATCGTCTTCTGCGATATTGAGATGCCCCGCATGGATGGGTTGGAATTCTTATCGCGGATTCAGAAAGATCCGGCTCTAAGCAAGGTACCAGTCGCGATGCTCACTTCGCGCGGTAGCGATCGTCATCGTCAGATTGCGTCTCAACTCGGTGCCAGCGGCTACTTCATCAAACCTTATCTAGAAGAAGCTCTCCTCGAAGCCGCTAAACGGATGATTGGTGGTGAAGTACTAGAGATTGTCTAGGATTTAAACAAGCAACATCCATTTTTTCCAGCAGGGGCAGATAAATTGCCCCTGCTTTTTTGGATTATTCCTATCCCCTATCCCCTATCCCCTACCGATAAACCTTACCATCAGGCATAATTGCCCCCGTGAGCGTCGCTCCAATCAGTCGCACCATCATCTTCGCGCCTACCCGAATTCGCGCCCCAGTTAAATCGGCACCACTGAGATCGGCACCACTGAGATCGGCACCGATCAGATTAGCTCCGCGCAAGTTGGCGTTACTAAGATTAGCCTGGAATAAATTTGCCCTAAATAAATTCGCTCGTTCGAGGTTGGCTCCATGTAAATTGGTGCCATGCAGGAATGAGTCTTGAAGTTCGGTGTCACTGAGATTGGCATTGGTTAAGTTTCTGCCCGAAAAATCCCGCTCGCTGAGATTTTTGCCACTCCAGTCGCTCCCACTAAGATCGGGACGTTCTGGGGGCGTTCGCGGCGGTGTCTTGATATGGTTATGACGATCGGTGGATCTAGCAGCTTGAGGCTCTTCGCTGGTGGTTTCGGGAACTTTAATGGTTTGTTGCCGTTGTGCTGGCTGGTAACGATCGCGAGGTAAATCGTCTCGATCGCGTGCTGAAGTTCGGCGCGGCTGTTGGCGTTGCGAAGTCCGATACGTTGGTGCTCGCTCTGGAACGCGTGTCGATCGAGCAGTGGTACTAGTACTGCTAGTGTTGGTAGTCTGACCGTTGCCATTTACATGAGATCGATTGACTTGAGTAGCTTGGTATTCTCGCAATCGATCGCGGGCATTATTAATTTCTTTAAGTTTCGCCTGGGCTTTTTCTTGCAAGCGCAGACTATCTTGGGGCAACCTATCGGGATGCCAAACTAATACCAAATCCTTATAAGCCTGGTTCACCTCTTCGAGTGAAGCCCCAGGCTCTAAGTCGAGTGCTTTGTACCAACACTGTAGATCGTCATTCATCTATCTAAGGTAGCATTACTGTCGATCGAGGTGTTCACACTCATAGATTAAATTAATATTCTTTCCAGCCGACTTGATGCAATTTCACATGCCGCTAGGTAAAGGGTGAAAAATTGACAATTTTACGGGAGGGATCGACAATCGATCTCACACTAGTACTCGATCGAAATCTATACTTAGTATAGTACGCAGGTTTTCGGACAGGTCTAATAGATCGATCTGCCGATCGCTACTGGCGAGTAATTGGGCAAGAATTTGCCGATCGCACAATTGACAGATCGGTCAAACCGATCGAACGATGTGGTGCTGGCTTGAGATTAATCTAGCTAATTCTAATTAAAATCTAATGCGGAGCATTATTCACTTCACATTAGATCTTTGTTTTGTCATAGCTAAGATCTTTCGCTAATTCACCCCTGAGAGTCGGCTTAAACCGAACTTATTTTAGTCAGATGGTAATAGCTCTAAAATATCCGCGACTTGAGGTAATTCGGCATCCTTAACTGATAAAATTGGTGTGTCGATCGGCCATTGAATCCCCAATTGCGGATCGTTCCAAATCAAACCCCCTTCATCGCCAGGAACGTAAAAATCGGTACACTTATACAAGAATTCGGCACTATCGCTCAGTACGCAAAAACCGTGAGCAAAGTTTTCGGGAATATACATCTGCTTATGATTTTCGGCAGATAAAATTTCACCGTGCCATTTACCAAAAGTAGGCGAATTTTTACGGATATCGATCGCGACATCAAATACCGTTCCTTGGGTAACTCGGACTAATTTACCCTGCGGATAACGGAGTTGAAAATGTAAACCTCGCAGGACATTTTTGGTAGAATAAGATTGATTGTCCTGGACGAAAGGTTTGGGAATACCTAACTCGGCATACTTTTTTTGTTGGTAAGTTTCGAGAAAGTAACCGCGACTATCGGTAAAAACTGGCGGTGCGATCACGATTACTTCTGGAATCGAACTTCTCAGGATTTCCATTAGGTAATTACGCTCCTTCTGCGGCTAATTTAAGTAAGTATTGACCGTAAGCATTTTTCGCCATTGTCTGACCGATCTCGACTAATTTGCTAGCATCGATGTAGCCCATTCTAAAAGCTACTTCTTCAATACAGGCAATTTTCAATCCTTGGCGTTGTTCGATCGTTTCGACAAAAACGGAGGCTTGCAGCAGACTGTGGTGGGTACCAGTATCTAACCAGGCGGTACCGCGACTGAGTTTATCTACTTTGAGTTGTCCCATGTCTAGATATTTCTGATTGACACAGGTAATTTCTAGTTCGCCGCGTGCGGAAGGCGCGATATTATTGGCGATATCGACTACTTGATTATCGTAAAAATACAGACCAGTTACGGCATAATTAGATTTAGGCTGAAGCGGTTTTTCAGCGATCGAAACTGCCGCACCTTCTCGATCGAATTCTACTACTCCATAACGTTCCGGATCGCTGACATAATACCCGAACACCATCGCCCCGGTTGTCAACTTGGCTGCGTGCTGGAGACTGATACTCAAGCTATCGCCATAGAAAATGTTATCTCCCAAAACTAAGGCGACTGAATCGTTACCGATAAACTCTTTACCGATAATAAACGCTTGCGCCAAACCTTCTGGCTTAGGCTGCGGTGCGTAACTAATCGACAAGCCGATTTGCGAACCATCGCCTAATAACTCCTCAAATAAGGGGAGATCGTGCGGAGTCGAAATAATCAAAATTTCCTGAATGCCTGCCAGCATCAGCGTAGACAAGGGATAATAAATCATCGGCTTGTCGTAGATGGGCATCAGTTGTTTGGAAATTACCCGCGTTAACGGATATAACCGCGTACCAGAACCGCCAGCTAAAATAATTCCTTTCATGCCGCGACTCCTAAACGTTGTTGCTGATAGTTATCGGCGGTGACAGTCTGACACCATGCCTGATTGTCAATGTACCATTGGACGGTACGGCGCAAACCAGAATCGATATTTTCTTGTGGCTCCCAACCGAGTTGAGTATGGAGTTTAGTAAAATCGATCGCATACCGTCGATCGTGTCCGGGTCGATCGGTGACAAACTGAATTAACTTATTGTGGGGACAATTGGGCGATGTGGGTAGCAGTTCGTCTAAAATCGCACAAAGCTGATTTACCAACCATAAATTATTGCGTTCGGCATTACCGCCCACATTATAAGTCTCTCCGGGTACGCCTTTATCTAATACTAAAGAAATTGCCCGACAGTGATCTTCTACATACAGCCAGTCTCGCACGTTCTGACCGTCACCATAAATCGGTAAGGGTTTACCTGCTAAAGCATTGAGAATTGTCAGCGGTAACAGTTTTTCGGGGAACTGATACGGGCCATAATTATTCGAGCAATTGGTAATTAAAGTGGGTAGCCCGTAAGTATGGAAGTACGATCGGACTAAATGATCTGAGCTAGCCTTAGATGCCGAATAAGGGCTGTTAGGCGTGTAAGGAGTAAGTTCGGTAAAAGCTGGCTCATCGGGCGTGAGGGAGCCAAATACTTCGTCTGTGGAGATATGTAAGAACCTAAAGTCAGCACGAGCATCGTCGCCGAGCTGTCGCCAATATTGACGAGCGCATTCTAATAGATTAAAGGTACCATTAATATTAGTCTCGATAAAGCTAGCAGGGCCGTCGATCGATCGATCCACATGCGTCTCAGCGGCAAAATTGACGATCGACTGCGGTTGGTACTTTGCGAGTAAACTATCGATAAGTTGTCGATCGCCGATATCACCCTGGACGAATATATGTCGATCGTTACCTGCAAACTGCTCGATCGTGGCTAAATTCCCAGCATAGGTCAATTTATCTAAATTAACGATCGTCAGATCGCTAGTATTTGCCATGAGTGAGACAAAGTTTGAACCGATAAATCCCGCCCCACCCGTCACTAAAATATAGTTTTTGCTCATTCTTCCTAAATCGATGGATAATCTACGTCAAATATAACAGTAGATCTGCCCCACCTCAGCACCTGTCATTAAAAGTCGCGGTTTGAAGTGTCGTGCGACAGCCTTTGTGCCGAATACCAATCGTGTCTTGTCGATTTGGGATCGCTCGTTTCCAGATAATTATCGATCGACAAGAGATATTTGAATTTACGATCGGGCTAGAATAATGAAAAATATCCAATTACAAAGACAGAGTATCGAGTATGCGCTATTCCATTCGGTTATTGGTTACGCTGGTAAGCCTACTCTCCTTAGCTGCGCCTAGCTGGGCACAATCGGCACCAGATCCTGCAAGTTCGCCATACTTTACTACATTTGGTGGCGGGATAGCATTTCTCCCTGAAACCAATCCGCCTTCACCAATTTATACATTGTCTCTCGATCTCAAAAAAAATATTCCGGCTGGTGCGGTTGCAGTTGCCGAGTTTGAGAACCCAGTAGACAAGAGTAGACCTTTATCTGCTACTTATGTATTTAAGCCCAATGAGCAGCGGATTAGATTTATTTCCCCGAAGCTCAGTTGCGTGAACAACGAACGAAATTACCAGATCCTGGTTACTCTGTACAGTAATGCCAAGCGGACTCGCACTCTGGGTACTCACGCACAGGCAATTAACTTCACGATGACACCAGCCCAACTGGAGGAGTACAATATACCACTATGCAAAAAGTAAGCTGCTCGGCATTTAAATCGAGTTATGGCTTTATTAGCCACTAACGTATTGGGCAAGTCTCGAATCGTTGGAGGGAGGTTGGTGGAGATTTAATCTTCCAACCAGATCGAATCGCCACACCGGACGATCCCTGGCTGCAAAACAGAGGCGCGAATGCCTGCGATCGAGTTATTATGTTGTGCGGTAGTTCGCAAGATATTTAAGTCCGTCGGTAAATCGGACTGGGCAACCGTCGTCACTACGCAGCGCGGGCAAGCGGTATCGATACTCAGACACACTTTATCACCGATAGTCATCTGGCTACCCACCCAATCATTTTCCACAAAGGTATTTTCAGCCCCTATTGGCTCGATGAGAATATTGGGACGAAACCGCGCTGGCTCGAATTGCCCTTCAGGATACAGGTGCTGTAATCGCGCCAAGGTTGCAGTTGTCACTGCATGAATCGGACAGGAATCAAAAAAAGTGCCCGCAGGCATAAATAATTGCGTAACTGTATCGCGGTTTGCCGCTCCTTCTAGATCTGGCCAATATTGGTCTAAACTTGGTGTTTCTGGCACCGCAGTTAATAACTCGACATCTCGCCCCAGTAGTTGGGATAGAATATTATCGATCTGAGTGTCATCGCTGATAGCATCATTACCATCCGGTAGCGCAAATCTCACAGGCGGCATCGCTGCTGAAGTTTGGGGCGATTGTGTAAATGTCGCTTGAAAGTCTAGTAATTTCGTCCATTTTTTAGGATTTTTAGCACTAGCGATCCGCTGAGTTTGGCGATCCCACAAGGCATAGGCGCGATCTCCAAGCAACCCTGTGGGTGTTACTTCTACTGCATCTAATCGTTCGCCCAGCATGGATTTGACTGGATATCGCCAGAGGAAGGTAACTTTGCCGACTAAAGTTCGAGTCATGGTTTGCTCCGGTTAGTAATTAACGTCAGTTTCTCTTGGTAGAGAGGCTACGCCAACGGGTTTAAGGTATTTGCTCCGCTCCAGCACCGCCACCGATTAAAATCGGGGCTTGTATTACAAAGTCCGCCTGCGCGGACTAAGATATATAGTCCGCGCAGGCGGACTTTGCATCATGAGCCGAGACTTCCAGTCTCCAGGCATTTATGAACCCGAACTTAGGTTAATTACCTCATCCTAAACAGCCAGATACTTATGAAATAGATCGTCAGTCAGCTCGGCTGTTGCGCCATCTACCACCACGACACCTTTCTCCATAATGAAGAACTTGTGAGCGATTTGACGCACAAAATCAACCTTATGCTCGACGACGATCAGGGTAATCCCTTTCTCTCGATTGATCCGCTTTAAAGTCTCCTCAATTTCTTGCACGATCGATGGCTGAATGCCCTCTGTTGGTTCGTCTAGCAGCATAATCTTCGGATCGCTCACTAATCCCCGCGCAATGGCTAATTGCTGCTGCTGTCCGCCACTCAATAGACCGCCTTGTCGATTGAGGTGCTGCTTGAGCATCGGAAAAAACTCAAAAATCTCATGAGGAATCTTGCTCGATTTCTTCTTGCCAGCCGACAGTCCCAGCTTGAGATTATCCAACACCGACAGATAAGGAATAATTTCTCTACCCTGAGGAATATACGCAATCCCCGCACGGGCACGCTTGAAGATCGGCAGCCGCGTAATATTTTGAATGTCAAAGATAATATTGCCCGACATCACCTTATTTAAGCCAATGATGCTGCGTAAAAGTGTAGTTTTCCCCACACCATTGCGTCCGAGAATACAAGCGATCTCACCTTGATTAACAGCCAAATTGGCACCAAACAAAACGGGTGTTTGTCCGTAAGAAACAGTCACATCATTTACTTCAAGCAGCATCGATTTGTTCGCGTCCTAAATATACTTCAATTACTTTGGGATTTGATTGAACTTCACTCACCGAGCCTTCGGTCAACTTTTCGCCCTGATGGAGGACGACAAGTCGTTGAGCGATTTGCTTGACAAACTCCATGTCGTGCTCGATGACTACCACAGAGTGGCTAGTGGCAATTGTCTTAATGATTTCGCCAGTAGCATAAGTTTCATCGGCGGTCATCCCCGCAGTTGGTTCGTCCAGCAATACCACGGCTGGATCTTGAGCGAGTACCATCCCGATCTCGACCCACTGTTTTTGTCCGTGGGATAAGGATGAAACCTTAGCATAGCCTTGTTCTAATAAACCAATCCGATCGAGTACGCTGATAATTTTATCTTTCTTGGCAGTAGTGAGTTTTGCTTTGATGGATGAAAACACGCCATGAGTGCCTTTGAGAGCCAATAAAATATTATCAAATACCGACAGCTCATTATAGACATTAGGGTTTTGAAATTTGCGACCGATGCCCATTCGGGCAATCTCGTGAGAGCTTTTATTAGTAATATCCCGACCTTGATAATATACGTGTCCTGAAGCTACCGGAGATTTTCCCACGATCGCATCGAGTAACGTACTCTTACCAGCCCCATTGGGGCCAATAATGGTCACAATTTCATTATTGCCAACCTCTAAATTAACGCCTTTAAGTGCTTTGAAACCAGAGAAAACTACCTTGAGATCTTTGACTGATAAAACAGACGTTTGCGAATTCATATTACGTTTAGGTTTAAGTTTTATCTAATTTATTAGAACCACTCGCAAGTAGCTTCTTTGGTAACAGACTCATTAGTCCATCCGGCAAAAATAGCACTACTACCATCAGAATTATGCCGACAATCAACTGCCAATCTTGGGTAATACGATCGACTGAATTTTGAAGCTGACCTAATAAAATCGCGGCGATGACTGGCCCAAACAGCGTACCGCGTCCGCCTACAGCGACCCAGATCACGATCTGAGTCCCAAAAGCCACCCCTAGATATACTGGTGAAATAAAATTATTGAGCGGTACGAATAAACCACCGCAGATACCAGCAATTGCCGCAGAAAGTGTCCAGATAAAGATCTTAAAATTAGCAACATCATAGCCCAAATAGGAAATCCGTTGCTCGTTCTCTTTAATCGATCGCAGAATCAATCCAAAGTTAGATTTTGTCAGCCACCAACTACCCGCGATCGTTAAAGTTGCAAAAGCTAGAATGATATAATAAATGCCAATTGGCGGCACGGTCATACCAAATAAAATCAGCTTCGAGACATCGGTAATCCCGTTGGTGCCGCCCGTATAGGCTTGTTGACTGACAAAGAAAGTAGTCAATGCTGACGCGATCGCCAGCGTAATTACAGTAATATAAACACCACTAACTTTAGACCGAAAAATAAACGATCCGATCGCATAAGCAAAACCAGCCGGAATCGCTACTATCGCGATGACAGCGACTGGAAAAGACTGTAAAGGTGCAATAAACCAAGGCAACTCTTTTAATCCATTCCACACCATGAAATCGGGAATACTGCCACCATAATTATTGGCAGTAGCAGATAAGTTTAGCTTGAGATAATATGCCATAGCATATCCTCCCAAAGTAAAAAATACTCCATGAGCAAAGCTCAAAATCCCGGTGAAACCCCACACGAGATCGAGTGAGACACCCAGTACACCATATAACAGCAATTTTGCCATCAAGTTGGTCTGAAAGGTACCAGCTACAAATGGGAAAATTATAAATATCAGTAAAGCTACTAAATTAATAATCTGCCATTTCTTGGGAATAAAGCTCGACTGTTGAACTTGACCGATTACTTGCGCCATTTTGAACCCTCCGTTAGATTAGCTCTAGTTGACAAAATATCTGGATGGAGATTTTAGCCGCGCTTTTGAACTGTAAATAAACCTTCGGGGCGATAGCGAATTAGGACGATGACCGCAGCTAAGACGATGACTCTCGCGGTAGGATCGTTGAGTAGATATGCGATCGCGGCATTTGATTCACCAATCAAAATTGCACCTGCCAGCACGCCGACTAATTTATCTACACCACCTGCCACCACGGTCATCCAGGCATCTACCAAGTAATCTTGTCCCATCCCTGGGGCAACACTCTTGAGCGAAGCTATGACCGTTCCGGCTACTCCAGCTAGCCCGCAACCATAAGCAAATGTGAGCATATCTACCAGACTGGTATTTACACCCAAACACCTTGCCATTTCGCGATTTTGAGTCACTGCGCGGACTTCTCGACCCAATGTCGTACCATATAGTAAGTACGCTGTAATTCCCAACAGCAGCAGTGCCATAAAGATAATAAACAAGCGGTAATAGGATATTTCAATCGCTTGTTCGCCGATAGTAAATGGTGTCCAGTTGCCGCGAATGTACGAAGGTGCTCTGACGTATTTAAGTTGGGCAGTAAAGATCAGTTTGACGACACCTTGGAGGACGATACTTAGTCCCCAAGTAGCAAGTAAAGTTTCGATCGCACGTCCGTACAATCGCCTTACGATCGTAACCTCCACCAATGCGCCGACTAGGGCTGTAAACAAAAAGGAAAATGGAATTGTCATCAACAAGTCCATTTTGAAATTGCTTTGCAATACGAAGGTCGTATACGCACCCAGCATGATAAATTCACCATGCGCGAGGTTGATAATCCGCATCACCCCAAACGTGATCGACAGTCCCAAACCCGTCAACAGGAGAATTCCAACAATTCCCACCCCATTTAAAAGCTGGTTGGTAATTGCCACTGGATCGATCGCTTTTGCTGGCGAACTGGCTTGAGCCAGGTACACTAACGAAGATATGGCACTAAATGGCAAAACGTTCATATTTTCCCGACCTGAATCGTGGTGTGTTTTGTAAATGCTAAATTAATATCTAATCTCCGATTTCGGAAGAGATCGGAGATTAGTAATTGTTAGCAGTTTATGGTTTGTCTAGAAAAGCAACTGGAATAGGTTTCTTCGTTTCGACGATCGAATTGCCACGTTCGTCTGGTGTCTTGTGAACGCAGATCCGCCCCTTATACAGTGCCTGACTCCACGGAATTGGTTTGACAGCAGCTTTTGTCGAAAAGACGATTTCCGCTTGCCCATCAGCCGTCCACTTGCCAATGCGAGAATATAAGTAGGTGTGATAGTTATCGGGGTCAGATTTTACAGTTCCTTGAGGAGCTTTAAATTCCTGCCCTCTGGTTGCTTCGCGCAGATTGGCAGTGGTAAATTCCTTCTTTTCTTTGGCACATTTTTCCATCGCCTGTGCCATAAAAAAGGTTTGGATGTAAGCGGCTTCCATCACTCCATTAGTCACACGCTCGTTACCAAATTTTGCCCGGAATTGTTCGACAAATGCTTTATTTTCAGGTGTGTCAACTGTTTGAAAGTAGTTAAAACTGCTAAAGTGTCCTTCAGCAAATTCTGGCCCCATTGCCTGAATTTCTTCTTCTGTAGTAGGAAATGCCATGATCGGAATGTCTTTAGACGTAATTCCAGCATCTTTAAGCTGCTTATAAAAAGCGGGAATACTATCGCCGACTAGATTACTTAAAATAAAGTTAGGCTTGGCTTGCTTGATTTTATTGATAATCGTAATAAATTCTGTCGTGCCGAGCGCAGCATATTCATCCCCGACAACAGTACCGCCACCATTAACTAATTCGGCTTTAGCAATCCGATTGCTCTCTTTGGGATAGATATAGTCAGAGCCAATAAAGAAGCCTTTTTTGCCAAAGTTTTTAATACAGTAAGGAATCGAATCGGTGATTTGTTGATTCGGTGCCGCCCCAGTATAGAAAACATTCGAGCTACATTCATTCCCTTCATAATAGACAGGGTAGTACAGTAATCTATCCTTCTCTTCAAACACTGGTAATACCGATTTGCGACTGGCTGAAGTGTAACAGCCCAGTACACAGACAACCTTGTCTTCATCGATCAATCGCTTGGACATTTGGTTGTACAAATCCCAGTTGGAATCTGGGTTAACAACTACCTTTTCCAGCATCTGTCCATCAATGCCCTTCTTGCCAGCCCAAGGCCCCGTCCCTTCGTTGATTTGATCGATCGCGAGAAATGTTGCATCTTGTAATGATTTCTCAACGATCGCGATCGATCCTGTAGTTGAATACATTACTCCAACCTTAATTCCTTTCTTCCCATCTGCTGTTGGAGCTGCGCCAGTTGGAGCGGTTGCTGGATCTTTTGCCGCATCGCCACCACTCTTTGTACAAGCAACGACAATACTGCTAGCCGCAGCCAGAGAACTATACTGGATAAACCGACGACGGGTAATCGCGCTCAATAAACCCTTAGGATGAGGCAACTTCTTCATTAACCGAAACTCTCCTTAATCTACTACAAGAAACACACCTAAAAAATTGACTGATTTGCAGTCTTTATCTAATTCTTTGGGTGAAATGTTAATGCAAATATCTTGTGAACTGTGTATTTTAGAATACAAAATATCAAAGATTTTCAAGGATTTAGAGTAATGGCTGAGTCGCTACAAACCGAATGATACTGGTGGTATGTGTACGGTGATTTGTGGGCGATCGCTAATTTAAAACTACTTGGCTAAAATAAGTTATTCATTAAAACTCTGACTCGCCGTTAAAATTAATCCGAGTCTGAAATTTTAGATCGATCGAACTAAATATGCCGATGTAGACTATCAAAATTAGTCAGCATCGGCATATTTGGTAATTATCGAGATTTTTAGTAAAATCTAATTCTTAATATTGTTAACTCAAATTGAAGCTACTTTGCTAGTTCGCTATTAAATTCATTAAAGCTCCGACGTTTGAGTTCTACTGAGTCTTTCCGTGGTAGCAGATCGAAGACATTTCGCATGGCATCATCTACTTTTTCAAATGAAATTAGACCTGCTTCATTGAGCTGAACTTTGCCATTTTTATCAATAACCACAGTTTGCGGAACGGTACCACCATAATAGGATCCCGCTTCAGTTTCTGGATACTTTTTGTCTAGGGCTAGACTATCGACAGTTACGGGAATGAAGCTGGCTGCTTTGCCATAGTAGCCTTGCAATTGAGAAATTGTGGTTGAATATTTTTTACAGTCGGTACTATCATCAACATAGAATACAATTAAAGCTGGTTTCTTAGCTTTTAAAGAATCTGCCAACGAAATTTTTGCAGGAACTAGCGAACCGTTACCAGCATACAATACAAACACATTTCCATCGTATTTATCATCTTCGATTCCAGCAAAAGCTGGCGCAGATAGCAAACAAGTAAAAGCTAAGATCGATATGACGATCGCTAGTTGCTTTAGCCAGTTATTAGTTAAGCTTTTTACCAATCGAGGTAAGATCGATCGGCCAGATCGATCGGGTAATATTTGGGACATATAAATTAGCTAAATATAGTTTCTAAAAGTTTGGATATCGATCGGAATCGGTAGAATAAAATCGAAGGGTTGAAAGCGATGGCTTTCAACCCTTCGACAAGCTCAGGGCAAGCTTTCAACTACCTTCACTGCTTCGAGCATCCATGAGAAATAGAAACGAGTTTTCGTTGTTGCTTTCCGGTTAATGGTAAAACCTTGTGCTTCCAAAATCTTGACAATATCCGCCTCTTTATGAAGATAAGAGCGCGTAGCCTTACTCGCACCAGGGAAAAAACTCCCAATCTTTTTGAGCAAGCTAAAACATGGAGTTTTGGGTGCAAAACTAATAATCAGCCGCGATTGCGCCATCGATGCCAAGTGCGAAATCATTTCAGCAGCTTTGGCTTGGGGATAATGAATCAGCACATCCAAACAAATCACAGTATGGTAACTACCAGTCAGGCTTTCGAGATCGCTAACGCTGAAATTAGGGTTATCATTATTCCCAAACAGTTTAGCAGCGATTTCCTTACCTTCGCCCACCATTTTTTCAGAAATATCGCTAGCATTGACAATGGCTTTGCGCTCCGCCAGGGGAATGCTCAACACGCCCGTGCCACAGCCCGCATCACAGATAGATAATCCGGCGAGGTTACGATCTGCATCCAACCACTCTAACAGCGTGTCTACAGTCTGCTGGTGCCCAGTGCGGATATCGAGCTGTACTTTGTTAACCTCGCCATCGCCATAAATCCGCTGCCATCGCTCGAACCCGGTATTGTTAAAATATTCTTTAACTACTGCCTTATCATCTACTAAGTCCATTGAAATTTAGGTATAAAATTTTATTGCTATCGGTAGACCACTATAGCAGGCGATCGGGGGCGAAGGGTAGGTAGATAGCGCGGTGACAGCAATTTGCGATGATGAAAATTTAGACCGGATCTGATGCTGGTTTTTAAAAATAAAACTGCTATAATCCGCATTCTGTCGTCAACGATCGCCAAAATTGAAGCGATAAAATCGCGTCAGAGTTTTAAAATGAGAATTGCTGGCGTGGTAACAGAGAATCAATCGGCAATACAATTTATCGTTAGCGTCTACTTCTATTGCTTTATGCAGCATCACTACTCCACACTGCTAGATATTCCTAGCTCTCTACCACTACCGAAAGTTATTTGCTTAGATGCCTTTGGTACCCTATTTGGCGTGCGCGGCAGTGTCGGACAGATTTATAGTGAAATAGCTAGTAAATATGGTGTCGATTGCACGCCAGATGCACTCAATAAATTTTTCTATACTGCCTTTCAAAACTCGGCTCCTTGTATTTTCCCCGGCGTACCCACTGCGGAAATTCTTCAGTATGAGTACCAGTGGTGGCGCGAAATCAATCGTCAGACATTTACTGCTGTCGGAGCTATCGAGCAATTTGCCGACTTCGATCTGTTTTTTCAACACTTGTATCGCTATTTCACCACTCCAGCAGCATGGGAAATTTATGCTGATACGATACCAGCTCTGATAAACTGGCAGCGATCGGGAGTAGAATTGGCAGTAGTATCCAATTTTGACTCGCGACTGCATAACGTCCTCGAAGTGTTAGGATTGGCTGGCTACTTTTCGACAGTGACAATTTCTACCGAAGTTAGTGCGGCTAAACCCCAACCTGAAATTTTCACCGCAGCTCTGGCAAAATATCAATGTCCGCCTCAATCTGCATGGCACATCGGCGATAGCCTGGAAGATGACTATTTGGGTGCGGGTAATGCTGGCTTGACAGCAATTTGGTTGAATCGGGGCTAGGTGGGAGACGGGGAGACGGGGAGGCAGGGAGACGGGGAGATATTTCTTTTACCCTAAAACCTAAAACCTAAAGCCTAAAGCCTAAAGCCTAAAACCTAAAACCTAAAGCCTAAAGCCTAAAACCTATCCCCTACCACCTCGTTGCGTTTTGCTCTAATCTAGAGGGTAATCAGATCCTTTACTGTCATTTACGGAGTTTATCTAAAGTGAGTAGCGTTACAGTCATCAATGATGCCCAATTTGAAAGTGAAGTTTTACAAGCAGATCTGCCTGTCTTAGTGTACCTGTGGGCGGCATGGTGCGGGCCTTGTCGGTTAGTTTCACCATCGATCGACTGGATTGCGAATAATTATGCCGATCGGGTTAAAGTAGTCAAAATGGAAATAGATCCCAATCCCGAAACTGTCAAAGCTTACAAGGTAGAAGGTGTTCCTGCCATTCGATTATTTAAAGGCGACGAACTCGTTCATGCTTTAGAAGGTGCGATTACTAAAGATAAACTCACTACCATTCTAGATAGTAATCTTTAGCATCGATCGTTAGATGAGATTCTATTCATAAAAATAAGTATGGCATGAATATCGATCTCCGACTATTGACACTAAGCACAAATGGTAATTGCCTGAAATTTAAATGGTGGGCACCGCCCACCCTAACTTCCTAAAGCCTAAAATAATGCAGTTTTCTCAACGGCTCCAGCCATTAAAAAGCAATGTATTCGCCGATATGGATCGCGCAAAGGGACGTGCGCTGATATTGGGACAGGAGCTAATCGATCTATCATTAGGCTCGTCAGATTTGCCGACACCTCCACATGTTATTAAGGCAATTCAGTCAGCCTTAATCGATCCGAGTACTCACGGTTATTTGCTATTTAATGGTACGCGATTATTTCGCGAAGCCGTTGCCAATTGGTATACCAACAAATATGGGGTAAATATCGATCCAGAAACCGAAGTATTGCCGCTCATCGGTTCTCAAGAAGGTACGGCGCATTTACCACTGGCAATCTTAGAACCGGGCGATATCGCACTACTGATGGATCCTGGATACCCTTCTCACGCTGGCGGCGTATATTTAGCTGGCGGTGAAATTTATCCGATGCCCCTACGAGCAGAACATGGATTCTTACCCGTACTGGCTGATATTCCGGCTGCAACCCTCGCAAAATCGCGAATGATGGTATTGAGCTATCCACACAATCCTACTACCGCCATCGCCCCCCTAGCTTTCTTTGAGGAAGCTGTTGCTTTTTGTCAGCAACACGATCTGGTATTAGTACATGATTTCCCCTATGGAGATCTGGTATTCAGCGACATTAGGGTACCATCGATCTTACAAGCCGATCGAGAGAAAAGTGTGTCGATCGAGTTTTTTACGATGTCTAAGTCCTATAATATGGGCGGCTTTAGAATCGGTTATGCGATCGGCAATCGAGACTTAATTCAAGCATTGCGTCAAGTTAAGGCGGTGGTCGATTTCAATCAGTATTTAGGGATTTTACACGGTGCTGTTGCCGCACTCAGTAGCGAGCAAAGTTGTGTCAGTCATACTGTCGATACTTTCAAACAGCGGCGCGATACCTTTGTCACCGCTCTTGCAAATATCGGTTGGAAAGTGCCCACACCCGCAGCAACGATGTATATTTGGGCAAAACTGCCCCCACAATGGGCGCACGACTCGATTGCATTTTGTACGGAATTAGTCGCTCAGACAGGTGTAGCCGCCGCACCGGGAGTAGGCTTTGGTAAATCTGGCGAAGGTTACGTGAGATTTGCGTTAGTCCACGAGCCTGCTAAACTACAGCTTGCAGTCGATCGGATGGCAAAATTCTTGTAGCGACTAGCTTACATTACCAAACTTTTTGACCTAATTATCGGTACAATCGCTACAGCAGCTCTCGATCGCATTTTAATTTTAGTACCATTTCGATGTCGCGATGTTGCGATCGCTCATCAATTCTCTACACCCCTATTTCTCTAGCCTATGTTGCCTACCAAAACACCTACAGAGGCGAGTGGCTTTAAGGCTCTACTCAAAAATCGCTCGTTTTTATTGTTGTGGCTGGGGCAAATTTTTTCACAGGTTGCAGATAAAGTACTACTAGTAATGTCGATCGCATTGCTTACTACTTACAATATTCCCGCTAAATACGCAGCATCTTCTGGTTCTTATTTAATGGTATCTTCGACAATTCCAGCCATTCTATTTGGTGTGGCGGCGGGGATATTTGTCGATCGCTATCCAAAAAAGCAAGTAATGGTAGTCTCGAATGTACTGCGGGGATTGCTAATTCTAGCATTACCAGTTTTGCCTAAGGAATTTGCAATCTTATTATTAATTAACTTTACAATTTCGGTAGTCATGCAAGTATTTACACCAGCCGAATTATCGGCGATTCCGCTGGTTGTCAAACAAGAAAATTTACTCACCGCCAATGCGTTATTTACAACCACCTCGATTACTTCCTTAATCTTTGGCTTTGGGATTGGCGAACCAATTCTGAGTGCGGTAACTAATATTAGTAAAAATGGTTCGCGCGAGATTTTGGTAGCCGCTTTATATTTTATAGCTGCTGGACTCGTACAATCGCTCGTCATGGAAGAAGAGATTGATACTAGCAAGCAAGCTAGGAGAGCGAATCCCTGGCATGAATTAAAAGTCGGATCTCAATACTTGGCTAGTAATAAATTATTATTGAGCGCGATGCTGCAATTAGCAGTATTATTTTCGACAATCGCGGCATTGCTCGGACTATCGATCGCACTTACATCCGAAGTTAAGTTAAAGCCAGAACAATTTGGAACTTTAGTAGCTCCGCTAGGAATCGGCTTAGTATTGGGTGCGGGAATACTCGGACATTTGGGTAGTCGCATTCAACAGAAAGCTCTGCCATTAATCGGATTTATGAGTATGGGTCTGACCCTGATTGTATTTGCATTCGTGCATGACTTATTATTAGGGATAGTTTGTGCTGGTATGTTAGGATTGGGTGCTTCATTAATTGCCGTGCCTATGCAAACGCTCATTCAAGAAAAAACACCAGAATCAATGCGGGGAAAAGTTTTTGGGTTTCAGAATAATGCTGTCAATATTGCCATTGCCGTACCACTAATTATTGTGGCACCCTTGGCCGATAGATTTGGTCTACCGCCAGTATTATGGGGCATGAGTGGTATTGTCACTGTTGCTGGCATCCTCGCGTGGAATAGCACTCGCCATGTTTTAGATGATGCGCTGTAGACAAATCTTTGACTACCTTTACCCTTTACCCCATTCCCCCTTCCCTAGCCTATGTTGCCTCCCAAAACACCTACAGAGGCGAGTGGATTTAAGGCTCTACTCAAAAGTCCTCAGTTTTTATTTTTATGGACTGGGCAAGTTGTCTCGCAGATTGCCGATAAAATATCGACTGTTATGTCGATTGCTTTGTTAACGACATATAACGTTCCCATCAAGTATGCAGCTTCTTCTAGTTCGTACTTATTTGTAGCAACGACGATTCCGGCGATTTTATTTGGGGCGGCGGCTGGCATATTTGTCGATCGCTATCCTAAAAAAAAGATTATGGTAATTGCGGATATCATCCGAGGCTGCCTAATTTTATTATTACCAATTTTACCTAAAGAATTTGCAGTTTTATTATTAATTAACTTCTTAACTTCAACCGTAACCCAAGCATTTGCACCAGCAGAACAGTCGGCAATTCCGCTAGTCGTCAAACCAGAAAATCTGTTAACTGCTAACGCCCTATTTGCGACGACATCTACAGGTTCTGTAATTGTCGGCTTTGGCATTGCACCTACAATTTTAGGTGCTGTTACTCAGCTCGGTCAAAATGGTTCGCGGGAAATTTTGGTGGCCTCACTCTATTTTATCGCAGCCGGATTGGGACAATTGGTGAAAGTTCACGAACCGATCGATCCGCATCATCAGTCACAGCGTGTTAACCCTTGGCGCGAGTTGAAGGTGGGGTTTTACTATATCTGTGATAACAAGTTATTGCTCAGTGCGATGCTGCAATTAGCCGTCTTTTCTGCGACAATCGCGGCATTACCTGTACTTGCTGTTAAACTAACCGCCGAAGTAGGGTTAAAAACCGAAGAATTTGGTTTTTTAGTAGCACCAGCCGGAATTGGACTCGTACTTGGTGCTGGCATTATCGGGCATTTTGGCAATCGCATTCAGCAACAATCGTTACCATTAATTGGCTTTGTCGGTATGAGTGCCGTCCTTGCCACATTTACCTTCGTGCAAAGCTTATGGCTGGGTTTAGTATGTGCGGGAATTTTAGGATTGGGAGCATCTTTAGTTGCCGTACCAGTGCAGACACTAATTCAAGAACGCACGCCTGAATTGATGCGCGGTAAGGTGTTTGGATTCCAAAATAATGCTGTGAATATTGCGGTAGCCGTGCCACTAGTCCTCGCTGGCTCTTTGACCGAGCGATTTGGGCTGCAACCAGTATTATGGGGGATGAGTTTTATTGTGACTATTGCTGGGATTTTGGCATGGAATAGTACTCGCCATGTTTTGGAAGATGGCGTTTGATAGCTGCTGTTAGCGATGTCCTCTGTGCCGCCGCCTAATGTTCTCAAAATTCTGGCTCTGAGATAAATTTCACCCATTGGATCTAACGCAGAGGTTACTCTATCTTGATATGGTGAGTGCCGGGTGGGTGGGACTTCAATAAAGAGGTTATCTGGATTCTTATTGTTCATCGTCTGGTACCAAAAGATCGCTCGGCTGAACCGATTGCAGCTTGTCATATATCCTTGCATAGTTTTGAATTATTTTTGCCGTTCTCGATCGACAGACAGCAAAATGGCTGAGGCGATGTGATTTAAGTCCAGTTATATTAGTGATATGAAGTCAAGCGATTCGATTCAAATAAATCAATTGACTTCTTGATTATTTTTTTTGGTAATGCTGTTTCTCATTTGCACTCATTACGAAGGGAAATCGGGGTTTAAATTTTAATGGAGAACGTTAGTAAAATAACGCTCTCCATTTTTTTGTTTAAGAGGATGTCTGAACAGTCTAGTTGATTAAGCGTAAACCCTAGAAATCCCCCTGTCTTGTCGGTTTTTTATATCTCCTGTCTTGTCTCGCATAATCCGGGAGGAAACCTCCCGGCTGCGAGCCGCTGTCGGAGAGGCTACGCCAACGGGGGGAACCCTAGACATAAAACCGCCGCTGTCTTGTCTTGACGCACACAAACGGGAGGTTCCCTCCCGTTCG
>NZ_JANPLS010000010.1:0-8561 GCF_031422475.1 Chamaesiphon sp. VAR_48_metabat_403 | reverse complement strand
AGCAATTGGTTGAATATCACCAACTCGGTTACTTTCGATCGAGAGATTAGTTAAATCAACTAATCCAGCCAGAGGTTTAATATCGCTAACTCGATTTTTTCTAAGTGAGAGACTAAGTAAATCTAATTCAGCAAGAGGCTTCAGATCGCTAATTTGATTATCTTCAATAGATAGATAAATCAAATTCTTCAACCCAGCAATCGGTTTTAAATCGCTGATTCGATTGCGATCGATCTGAAGTCTAATCAAATTATTCAATCCAGCAATTGGATTGAGATCGCTAATTCGACTATCGTTGAGATTAAGATCTTTGAGACTCCTCAGTCGCAGTTCGGCTTGCTGACAATCATTAGTTTTAACTTTTTCTAGCATTACATCGATCGTATTCCTAGCATCCGCCGATACAGCTTGTTTTTGTTGACACCACCAAGCAAAACTTTTTGAATTTGCTTGCTGTTGGGCATTAGCAATCGAAATCGATCCGATCGCTAATAACCCTACCGTACCAATCGTTCCTAAAAAAATCTTCATTTTACTATTTACTATTTACTATTCCCTATCCCCTATCCCCTATCCCCACCAATCGCAATCGCGCCAATAAATCATCTCCAATCGGCTTATTTGCCAACAGTTGATGTTTGATGTCTCCCCACCGGACATGTGCTTGCTGGGGGTCGTTTTGACGGGCTAGGAGTGCGATTTCGGGAATGTGGGGAGAAACTAGCACTTCTAGGGGTGTTAATTGTCCCAAACTGCGGGCATGATGGTATTGGGGAGATCGAGTTAAAGCGGCTTCTAATCGATCGATAATCTCGGTTATTTCTAGATTCGTACGATCGAGTAATAATACGTAATGTTCTTGCGGTTGTCGAGCGGGAACTAGGCTCTGAAAATTGGCTCCCAGATCGCCCAGACTGGCGATCGCATCCCCGACAAATTCAGATTGAAGTTTTTCACCAACTAGGTCGCTAATCGATCGATCTCGCCCGACAAATTCCAAACAAGGGGTATTGAGATAGTAATGCGTAACTCGCACGCGATCGCCAATTTTGTATCGATAAAGTCCGCCCAGTTGAGAGATAATTATCGTGTAAATTTTGCCAATTTCTAATTCGGTTAATTTCCTAATCTGATGTGTAGAATCGATAAATTCAAATAACACGCGATCGACGATCGGCACGCAACCCCGCGCGGCGATGAGCGGAATTGTCATCGGTGCTTCGGTGGCTAATAAACCTTTACCTTGAACTAATACCTGTGGAAATAGCGATCGTAAATAGTCAGCGCGATCGGCAGCATTAGCATTATCCCAACAAGAAATTAGTTTTAATTGCGGCCATAATTGCATCCAGGGAATTTCTGGCTCAGTTAAAAGCTGCGATCGATCTGCCGAGATTTTGCCCGCTAATTCTGTCCGCAAGCGATCGCGGTGAGTTGCGATATAATCTAAATGAACGGTGAGAAAGCTCGGACTCCAAATCGAGATAATTTCGAGATTTTCGGCAACTAATAATGCCGAACATAATTGGTGTTTGAACTCCGCTGCGGATAACCGATTTACTCCCGGCACCGAAACTAAAAATGGTCGCAGAAACCATCGCAGCCAGCCATCTAAATATTCCGAATCGTCAGCTAATCCGGGTGTCTCATTCGATGCCGATTGCCCTAATTGTGGCGATACGCAAAAATACACGCGCCCGGTAGTAAATTTACAACCATTAGTAATTAAATCGTGCGCCCAAATGCCAAACATCGCACTAAAAGATTGCCGCAAAGATTTGGTATATGGAATCCATTTAGCAGCACTGCTACTTCCCGATGTCCGCTCGTAAAAAATAACTGGTTCGGGACTGAGCAAGTTAATTTTTGCCGCTCTTTGTCTATCGATCCAAGGAGCGAGATCGGTGTATTCTACGATCGGAATTTCGTCCCAAGCAGTCGTTTCAGAAATACCTAAAGATTTACCATATTCACTAGCCAACAAGCTCTTGAAAATCTGCCGTTGCACTCGTTCTTGAGCGAGTTGTGGCTGCTGGAGATCTGCCTTAAATCGTCGTGATGCAGGTGCGAGTAGCTTACCGAATAGATCGATCGTCCAGCGCATTATGTCGCCTCCTGATTGGGATAAACATGGGTGAGAATGGGCAAAAATGTCCCATCTTTAACTTGGGCACCCGCCCCCAATTGCGATCGGGCACCTAAAAATACATCATTGCCGATCTCGATTTTTTTAACGTATAACATCAGATCGGATTTTTTAGGTTTAATAATATGAGAAACCAGCGTAACTTGATAGCCAAATATCACTCGATCGCCGACAATAATTAAACTGCGATCGGCAATTTCCAACTGAGATGTCCAGTAAATATCTCGCCCAATCTGTGCGCCCCACAACCGCAACCACACCGAGAATACGCCAGGAATCAGCCTGAGTAATGTTTCTAATGCGGGGAAAGCAATGTAAATAGATTGAATTTGATGGCTGCCCCACCAGGGACTATAATTATCGCCGCGTAAATAGCTGATGCCTTCGGCAATTGGATAAAAATAACCGTGTAAATAATGAGTTAATAATGGCAATCCATATAACGAAAATGCGATCGCGAGTACGCTGAAGATGCTCGGTGCGACGCACAGCCAGTAAACAGATGCGCCAGCGGCTAGCAACACTAACGCCGGGAAGAATGCCAGGAAGGTACTGAGTAAGGTCATTTTCTAAGCAGTTGATAAGGATCGAACAGTTGTTGACTTAAAGATAAATCAGTGGGGGTACCCAATCGGTCGGGCGGTATGGCACGATCGTAGTAAGTACCGTGGATTCTATCCCAAAATTTAAAATTGGCTCCAAAATTGCAGTGTTGTTGCGAAATATTTACCTCGGCATGGTGCCAAGCGTGGTCGAGGGGTAGAATTAGCCATGGGCGGAGGAATCGATCGAGCGTCGGCGTGGGATGACAGCGGCTATGTCTCCATAAATCGAGAGCTGAAGTGAGGCTGGCACCTAAGATATACCAAGTAGGATCTACTAATAAATAGATAAATAATCCATGTATCCACAAATAAACGATCGCAAAACTCGTCCATAGGGTATTGCGGGAGGTGCCTAATATATCCATGTCGGTGACGGTGTGATGGACGAGGTGAGCGCGCCACAGCCATTTAGTATGTAATAGTCGATGGTTCCAGTAATAGAGATAGTCTACGCAAATAAAGCTCAGGCTCCAGGCGGCGAGTGGATGTAGTTGCCAACTGGCTCGATCTAGGGGCAATATGTAGTGATAAAGTTGAAAAATAACGGTGATTTGCAGGAGGGGAATGAGTATGCCCTGCATGAATAAGCCTGTAAGATCGATCGTCCAGGCGGCGATTGATTTGTGTCGCCATGCGATTTGTCCTTGGGGCTGGCGGAGGTTCCAGCCGATTAAGATGATAAATGTTAGGAAAATAATCATAGGTTATTTGTAATAAGCGGGGCGGTAAGCGATATATATTAGTGGGTTGCGATTTTTGCTGGTGGGGGCAGAACCCGGATCTGGGGGTTGTCTTGATGCGCTAAACCGTTGGGGAACCCAACGAGCGCGCATCGCTCCGACCCCCAGCCCCCCCGTTGAGAGGCGGAACGCCGCCCCTCAAACTCCCCTGCGTAAGGGTCAGTCAGTGGGTGTTGGAGTGGGTTTTACTACATTCCCAGGATAGATTTTAGGCGGGAGATACTAAGGAACGATCTCTGAATAACTGGTACTCCCTTCCCGCTCAAAGACTATAGATTAGCTTTTGCCTTATGCCCTCTGCGCTCTCTGTCTTGATGCACTAAACCGTCGGGGAACCCGACGAGCGTGCATCGCTGCGTCTCTGCGGTTAAAAAAAGATCTCTGACAGTAATTAGGATAGAAGTATTATCTATATTCTTCTGGTGGAAAGGGAGTAAATCGAATCTCTAGAGTATGGAGAGATTTGTCGGTGTACATTAGAAGGCAATGGGGCTGTTCCTACACCCAAAAATCAACTTTTACCGATCGATCTGGCAAGAGCCTCGGATCTTTACTGTTGGCGATTTCTGTCCGAATTGATTCGACGAAAATATGGATGGTATCGGCGGGTGTGTGGCTGAATTGTTGACCGTATTTGGCGATCGCAGCCTGTTGAATGCCGAGAATTTTGATATCTTGATGGATGATATATTGTGCCGTCCAATGGATGAAGGGGCGGGCGATGTGGTTCCAGATGCCATAGTTGTAGGTTACATCGGTGTAGACTAGGGTTGAGGTTGAGGATTCGGGGACGGATTGACTGGTAATAAATATTCGTCGATCGCGACCGAGATTGTATTCGACGCTGGTAATATTGGGCATGTGGAAGCTGTCGGTATGGTGGATGCGATCGCCACTAGGATTTAAGAACCGTGCGTACCAACCGAGATTGGTATTCTCGTTTGCGTATTCGACAAATACCGTACCCTGTCGCCTACTCACAGTCATGGCGATTTGTTGGTGGCGGGTTGTCCTAAATATGCCGGGATGGACAAAGGCGGTGTGGGGAATATCGATGAAGTTTTCGGCGCAGTTGGTGACGTTGTTGTTAAACCGATTGATGACGCGCACGGTTGCCCATTGGGGTGCGCCATAATAAGGCATGGGGAAGGGGTCGAATTCGGCGGTGGGTGATGAGGCTGGCTCTGTCAGTCGGACGTAAACGTAGCCGTCGCGTTCGCAGGTATCGTAGCGAGGGGTGCGGCGATCGGTGGCATTTTGCCAGTTCTCGCCCTCGGCGGGGATGGCGACCACTTTGCCCAAATTATCGTAAACCCAGCCGTGGTAGGGGCAATGAAGCTGTCCCTGGCAGACTTTTCCTGCAGACAATCGACTGTTACGGTGGGCGCAGCGATCGCGCACGGCTACTGGTTGTCCTTTTGCGTCGCGAAATATTGCCAGCCATTCATCTAATACGGTGCAACTGAGGACTCGATCGGGTTGCAGTCGATCGCTGGGTGCTACTATGTACCAAAAATCTGTAAACTTCATATATCGATCGTCTCATTAAAAATAGCAAATAACCTAGCTCCCGCAAATTTTGGAGGTTTTATGACAATTGCTAACGCTCCCACTATGTCTGTCGAGACTCAACCCTTGCTACTCGATGTCAGCAATACAACTCTGATTGTTACACCAGAACAATTCGAGCTGCTATGTATCAATAATCCCGATTTACGCTTGGAATTAACCCCGAATAAAGAACTAGTTGTTATGGCTCCAGCAGGTGGCGAAAGTAGCGAGAAGAATGGAGATTTGTTCGGAGAAATTTGGTACTGGAATCGACAAACTAATTTAGGTAGAACATTCGATTCATCGGGTGGATATGACTTTACCGCGATTGGTGGCGGACAACTATCGCCAGATGTCTCTTGGATTGAGAAGTCTAGATTGGAGGGAGTAAACATCGTCAGATTTATTCCAGTAGTGCCCGATTTTGTCATAGAATTACGCTCTGCTACGGATAATTTGAAACCATTGCAACAGAAGATGATTGAATATCAACGGTTGGGCGTGCGACTAGGCTTGCTCGTCAATCCCAAAAATAAACAGGTGGAAATCTATCGACCCGAACAAGAGCCAGTAATTGTAGAAAACCCCATATCAATCGACTGTAATGAAGTCATGCCAGGTTTTAGCTTGAGTATGAGTAGAATGTGGTAAGTTGATGTTATGGTAAGATCGTGTTAGATATCCAAAATTTCAATATCCCCAATCACAATAATTTGACAAGCTAATCTTGCTAGCGGATTGTTGGGGGCGAAGATTTCTAATATTTCGCGCTCGTCGGGATCTGGTGAGGAAGTATCGCCACGGATGGCGACTAGACAAGTGCCGCAAATACCCGTACGACAGCCAAATAAGACGGGGGAATTGTGGATGGTGAGGCTGTCTGAAAGTAGAGAATTACTGGTGACGAAAATTGCGGCTCGATCGGTATTGGGGAAACTAATTTGGTGTTGACGATCGCTCATAGTTCTTGTTTTAAAGAGTGCGACCAAATTGACGGTTCTAGTTGGTTGGCGTATGCCATATATTCGACGATCGGCCGATCGATCGGTAGTAATAGATTGGGTGTAAACTGGATATTGTCATAAATTTGACCGTCTTCGCCGCGTAAGAAGTAATAAGCTAGTCGGGTACATAACAATAAAAATTGAGAGACGATCCACCCCCAAATCCCCGAACGTTGGGCGGTGATGTAAATTGGTTGAATGCGGGTGCTGCCAATTGCGATCGGGGTATAGGCATAGAGCATATATAACGGCGGTAAAAGTTTGACGTTTTTCATAATTGTCAACAGCCCCAAACAGCCATCGGCGTAGCGCATTGAGTAGGTATAACGATTGCCCAAACATGTCCGCAAGAGCCGTTCGCCGCGCGTGGTAGCGGGTAATTCGCCCTGGAGCGTGAAATCGATCGAATTACCAGTAGAGCGCAAATCTAGGGTCATATCGATGTTTAAATTGTGTACCGTCCGCAGATGTTGAGCGTCGATGCCATTCATCATACAAATGTGATGGTGACAACTGCGCTCTAAGGGTCGATCGGCGATACTGACTACGGTGCGACCTTTAAGTTCGTCAAATTCCGCTACGCGGTTTGGTGCCTGAAGATCGGGATAAATCCAGATAAAACCATACTTTTCATCCGTGTCGTAAGCCTGGAGCTGGGCGCGGGCGGGAATCTCTGACTGACAGGGAATATCTTGGCACTCACCATCGCCGCTAAATGCCCAATGATGGAAAAAACAGCGGATATTATGACCATCAACCCGCCCGATGCCTAAATCGGTGCCCATGTGAGGACAATAAGCATCCAAAGCGCGAACGCGATCGTCATTGCCCCGAAATAGTACTACACGCTGCCCGCAAATATCGATCGATTTAACTCGACCGCGATCGAGTTGGCGGCTGGAAAGAGCAATATACCAGCCTTTGGCGATCGTCTCCCAATTATTAAATACTCGATCGGTTGTAACATTCATGCGATCGTGTTTTTTGTTGTGGATAGTGGATAGTGGATAGTGCTAGGTTTTATTCTTCAACCCAACCTTAGATCTAAAAGGGGAAATCCCCTCCTCGGAGGGGTGCCCGTTGGCGAAGCCTTTCCGAAGGAATTAGGGCGGGGTGGGTAGATCTACGCAACTGGCACAAATTAACTCTTGGCATACCCTCTCAAGGCGCGCCGCTGGGTGGCAAGATACTTAGGAATAGAATTCGCCCCCATGAGGGACATTTCCTTATTCGTCGCCCAGGCATAATCGACATCGGCTAAATAGGCTTTATACGATGCCATTGCTTCGGCGTGGGTTTGGTGGCTGTTGTGCAATCCCTCCGACTCCTCGGTAAAACATCGATGGAGCATAACTTCGATCTCAGCCTCATCCATCCCGAAAATATCCGATCGCAATACCGATGAGATCGCGCCATACATGGCAGGATCGTACCAAAAGATGCCATTAATCGCCGCCGAAAAATGATAGTGATCTTGCTGACAGCCGCGCAAGCCTAAATTTGCCACCATCCGTTCGTATTTCGTCGGTGGGGGCAGACATTTAACAACTTCATGAGAAAGGATCGTCGAACTGTTGAAATGAAAACTCTCATCCAAAAAATGATAATAAGAGATTTTGGATGGAATCGGCGATCGATCTGGATCGGGATGTTGTTGGTGGTACTTACTCAGTTTGTGCTGTACCAGTTTGCCATTGAGGGTTCTTACGCCCCGAACTGTAAAATATTGACAGGCTAAAAAAGCATTATTCGCCGAAATTAACCCAAAATATTGGAGTTGAATTTTTTTCCACCATTGGCGCAAAGCATTAGTATCGGCGAACACCATCGTTTCGGTAAATGGCCCACGCATGGGATATGTAAAGACGCGCTTGCCGAATAATACTTCTTCTACTTGTTGAGAAACAGTCCGAAAAGCATTGATATGAGCGCGTTCCTGAGCGGATTCTAGATCGAGCATATCGCATACCGATCGAAAATCCTCTTGAGCATACAATCCCGCCGCGCTAGTTTGATTGAAATAAATCGTGGCAATTTCGGCGGAGATAATTTGGGAATAATAGGCAACCCAGTATAAATGGTTGAGTTTAATCCGTTGGCTGGCTGTCGATTGCTCCCACAGGGAAGTGCCATACATTAACGAAAATTCTTCGGGATTCCAGTATTCGTCTTGGCAATCGGCATAGCGGAAATCTCTAGCGGCTGCGTCGATGTTCTCGGTTTGATCTTGCTTGCGGTTGCGAGTGTGATTGATGTGAATCTTGCGACAAACCTGCTGGTTATCGCTGAGGAGTCGATCTTGGGGTCTGAGAATGGTGTTATTCATGGTGTTGAAAATCTCCTATGGTGGTGTCGAAAAGTCCAATTTTTCTGGGGTTATGGCGGATCGAGTCGGATAGACTTCGTTTTGAGATCTGAATCCCCCCTAACCCCCCTTTTTAAGGGGGGAACTGGATCCGGAAGTCCCCCTTGGAAAGGGGGATTTAGCGGCGTTTTTATTCGGGGGGAACCCCCG
>NZ_JANPLS010000009.1:0-2062 GCF_031422475.1 Chamaesiphon sp. VAR_48_metabat_403 | reverse complement strand
TCGCAGCATTTCGTCCAAATCGGGCAAAGGTGGTGGGATAATTTCCTGCTCGACGGCATCAGCTAACTGCTCTAACACTAACGAAATTCGATCCACAAAGGTTGCTAATTCAGGCAGTGGCACAGTCGAACGAAAATATTTCAGATGTACTGCCAAAACTGTGATGGCATTAGTAAAACGTCCGATATATGCCAGCAGCGTCATTACTGGTTCGACTAATTTTGGGTGCATTTTCGGTTCGCGGAGCAATCCTTGAAATGAGGCTTGGGCATTGCCGACTGCTAGTCCAGTTTGTCGCCGTTGAGCGATAATAGCCGCGTCATACACCTCTGTTCCTTGGTAAACAGCCATGACATCATTAAAGTAGGTTTGGGACTCTCTCAGGGCAATGACGAGTTGACTGGGCAACCTGTCGCGTTCCCAATTCGGCAATATTAAGTAATGACTGCCGAATGCCAATCCCGCGCCAATTAAGGTATTCAACACGCGAACCTCGGCAAATTGCCAACCTGTAGAATTACTGGTATCGGTAATTAGTAAGATAAATATTGACAGAAACACCACTGAATAACCATAGTTGAAATCAATCAGAGCAACACCGAAAAATACTGTCAGCACGATCGCGATGTCTAATACAGGCTTACTCGCGATTGTGGAAATTATTACAGCGGCTACCACTGCACCCAGAATCGTCCCCCCAATCCGCTGAAAAAACCGCTGAAAAGTTACGCCCAAGTTCGGTTTGAGGACTAAGATAGTGGTCAGCGTGACCCAATATCCCATTGGTAAATTGGTCATGCTATATAAAATTACGCCTAAACTAAGACTGATACCAAGTCGCAGCGCGTGGCGGAAGATTGCTGATTCTAAGGTGAAGTTTTCTGTGAGTAATCTCGATAGCGAATGCTGTTCATCTGTAACTAATAAAAGTGGATCTACCTGACGTTGGCTGGTGTTGCTGTTTTCTAACAAAGATTTAGCCGACTGAGCCGCGTATTGTAATTGTTCGATTGGTTTTTCGATCGTCAGCAGTAAATTACTCAGCGCAACGAGATTTGGATAGTCTGTTTTACTCCCTGACATTG
The DNA here is from genome assembly GCF_031422475.1 of Chamaesiphon sp. VAR_48_metabat_403. Lineage (NCBI taxonomy): Bacteria > Bacillati > Cyanobacteriota > Cyanophyceae > Gomontiellales > Chamaesiphonaceae > Chamaesiphon > Chamaesiphon sp. VAR_48_metabat_403. The sequence goes on along the minus strand of NZ_JANPLS010000009.1, from coordinate 977 downwards.
CTTGTCTTTGTCGGTGTTCTCGTTCTTCTAGTGCGTTATAAATGCGATTGAGATTGTCGATATCGATGCTGGCAGATTTACCAACAATGACTTTGGAAATCGATCTAAACACGATCGACATTTGGACAAATGTATCGTCTATTAATGGCTGAACTGCCCGATATTGATGTTGGTGAGCATGAGTTTCGAGTAATTCTGTGAGGGCAATAACTGAGCCAAGTAAGCGATCTCCATCTTGAGTTAGCACGAGTAACTGCTCGCCCATCCAACTTTGTGCCGACTGTCTAATTCGGGCGGTACCTAATACATGGCGGGCAGTTTCTAATGTTTTTCTAATCTCTAGGATATTTTCAGTTGTGGGGACTCCAGATTCAAATACCTTTAGGTATTTAGCAAGCGCATCGAAGCAATTAGCTACCGCAATTCTGAGCAGATCGTAAGGTTTAAATGGCCACATTACTAGGGAAAGTAACATCGCCCAGCCACCAGCAATTAGACATAATAGCGATCGCATCAATGCTATATCTAAATCTCCTGGTAAAGCAATCGTCGAAATAAATGATGTCCCAACTACCAGCCCGACATTGGCACCAGTATTACCATATAGCGATGCAAAACCTGAAGCCAGTCCCCATAGAAATGTCAGGATGACAGCGAGGATCGGAATACTAGCAACTAGAGTACCGATAAATACCGAGATCGTGATGCCGAAAGTGGCGATAACCATCGCTCTTGCTTTAATCTGATAAGAGCCAGCAACATTGACAAAATTGATAAAATAAGCAATTAAACCAACAAATAATCCGCTTTCTCTCTGGTTAATTAGTTGCCCAATTAACATCGGAACTCCCAATGATAATGCAGCCCGCAAGCCATTCGCAAGTGCTGGTTTTCCTGGTGCTGACTGGATGAGGAAGCTGAAAAAACTATGTTCATTTAACATGAGATTCATCAACAATTAAATTGCGTTATTTGAC
>NZ_JANPLS010000008.1:0-4417 GCF_031422475.1 Chamaesiphon sp. VAR_48_metabat_403 | reverse complement strand
CCCAGTTTTATTTCGATCGGCTCCCGAAATTGACGACTCGATCGGAACACATCAAACAACTACGTCAAACCATCCTCAATCTCGCTGTCTGTGGTAAGCTCGTCCCTCAAGATCCTAATGATGAGCCTGCTAGTGAATTGTTGAAGCGGATTCAGATGGAGAAAAAAGAATTGATTGCACATGGGCGAATTCGGAAAGAAAAGCCTCTATTGCCATTAACAACTAGCAATATTCCATTTGTGATCCCTCCGTCTTGGGAGTGGGTAAAAATAGGCATTGCATCTTTATTCACAGAATACGGAACATCACAGCAATCAGCACATTCTGAATTTGGCGTGCCCGTTCTAAAAATGGGAGATATTCAAGACGGAAAAGTTGTACTTGGTGGGCAGAAAAAAGTTTCTGAAAATATTGACGATCTTCCAGGTCTTTATTTGAAAAACCTCGATCTTCTTTATAACCGTACTAATAGTGCCGAACTTGTTGGGAAAACTGGTATTTATCTTGGTAATAATGATAAATATACATTCGCTTCTTATCTAATTCGTATTCATTATTCGAGTATCTCTAGCAGTCCTTTCTACTTCAATCTGACAATGAATGCTCCATTTTTTCGTGCAACCCAAATTACGCCCCATCTAAAACAGCAATGTGGTCAAGCAAACGTGAATGGAACAATTTTGAAAAACATGGCTATTCCTCTCCCACCTCTCGCTGAACAACATCGAATTGTGGCAAAAGTAGATGAATTGATGGGATTGTGCGATCGATTAGAAGCTCAGATCGACATTACGGAAACCGATAGCCATCGCTTGCTGGAGTCATTGCTGCACGAGGCTTTATAGTAAATTAATCGAGATAGATTGCGATCGGATGACATCAAATCTAGCAATGTTTTCACCTAATAAACTACCCTGTCGATCGATGACTTTTACCAGCAATTGATAGTTACCAGCAGCTAAGTCTGGAAATGTGATTTTATCGATCTGTTTGCCACTATCTGGCGTAATAGCGATCGAGATTGAGTCTTGTTTTACAATCTCATTCACTCGTTTTAATGTATATGTGAGTTTAGAATTAGGCATCGATTTCCATAGATCGTTAATCAGCCATAGTTCTACAGGGATTGACTCGCCAACTTTCCACTGTTGTTTCGTTAAAACGATACACGGTAAAATAGGTTGATAAGCACGTTTTAACATCTCATATCCTGGTTTAGTCTGTCGCCAATAGTCTACAACGCCCCAATTAATCGACGGCCAATCTTCGACAAACATAAACTGAAAAATTGCGCTCACGGGCTGATATCGTTGTCTCCGATAAGATTCGGCTGCAAATTGAGTGAGTTGGGCTTGATATTGTTGGGTATTGTGGATAAATTCTTCGATATTTTTGCCCATTGGCACTTTCGCTAGATTGAATGTCTCATGGGGTTGAAAGTTATGATATTTCCACTTGGCTAATTTGGCTGGAGTATCGGGAAATAGCTCGGCTGCTGTAAATATTCGCTCTAAAGAACTCCGATTTGGTAATGCCTGTGCGCCAAATTCGGTAATTAGGGGTTCTTTAGTCGGTTTGCCATAGTCTTGCCATTTTCCCGAATACCAGCCGTACCAGGGGTGTTCGTTAACGGTTGAGGCAAGATGTAGATGGCGGGTGGAGTCGCGGGAGCGGAGACTATTGTAAATTGTTTCGTCGAGAGCGCGATTTTGCTGGGGATTGTAATCGGGATATTTATCTTTCATCCAAGTGGCATCCCACGGCGGTTCATTGTGAATGCTCCAGGTGAAAATTGAGGGATGGTTATACAACATTGTTACCATATCATTCGCTTGTCGCGTGGCTTCAGTAACAAATTCGGCAGCATCGCTATAACCCCATTGCAAGGGGAAATCTTGCCAGACTAATAACCCCATCTCGTCACACAAACGGTAAAATTCTTCGGCTTCAATATGCGCGTGAACGCGGATGCTATTGATATTTGCTTGCTGCATTAATTTGAGATCGATCGAGTATTTCTCCCGTGTCATCTCACTCAACCATTGAGAAGCAATATAGTTAGTACCGCGCAAGAACATCCGCCTTCCATTTAATTCCCAAGCTTGAGATTGGGAATTGCGACGGATCGTGCGGAAGCCAAATGTGGTAATCGATCGATCTAATAATTTATGATTGCTCAGAATCTCAGTTTTTACTCTATATAAATCTGGTTTGCCATGCTCCCACGTCCACCACAAATGCGGATCGGTTTTGGGGATATTAATAGCGATCTGATTAGTACCTGGTTTTAAGATCTTTGTCTGAAATATGGGTGAATCTGGCGACTCTTGAAAGTTAGCGGCTTGAAGTTGTAAGGCTAATTTTACCGTCTGTGGTTTGGGGCTAGGATTGATAATTGTTAGATCGACATGAGCAATTGCATTTTGCAGCCGAGTATCTAATTCTGGGGTGACTTGTTGGTGCGTAATTGCGACTCGATCGGATATTTGGAGCGATACAGGTGCCCAAATTCCGCCTGTATTCTGTTCTTGTCCGCGTACAGACCACGCACCACCTGGGCGGGTATCGTGATGGTTTAAAACACCTTTAATAATTCGTTTATGCAAAGACCAAACTTTTTCAGGTTCTTCAACTGGACTGTTTACTTTAACTACTAAAACATTATCACTGTTATATTTTAGATCGTCAGACACAACAAACCTAAACGGTTGAAAATAGCCCTCATGAAATCCTAGATAATGACCATTGAGCCAAACATCGCCAGTATAGTCAATACCGTCAAATACAATCTGAATAACTTTGCCTTTTAAGGATCGATCGATCTGAAAATGTCGGCGATACCAAACGACTCCAGATAGATCTTGCCCTTGGAGAAACCAATTACCAGGAACCTGGATCGATCGCCAATTGCGATCGTTATATGTATGCTGATAAGCATTATCTGGTTGCAGATGACCGGATGCAAATTTCCATTCGCCGCCTAATGAAATTGATGTGGGAATAGTTGAATTAAGTTTGGTTTCTAATTTGGCTGGATTGGCAATGGTAGGGGTAGAATGAATTGCGATCGTCAAACTTATCCCGATGATGAATAGTAACGCCCAGATCGATCGAACGAATGGAAATTGTTGGAGTAGAGAAGATAAGTTATATTTCCAGTTAAAATTCACGATCGATCTAATTATAAGAAGTGCAAAATATTTAGGTAGGTTGGGTTTCCTTCGTCAACCCAACGTCCACGCAATCGATTGGTGAGTGTATTGGGTTGTTTCGTTCCGAAAGGCTACGCCAACGAGGCTCAACCCAACCTACAGTTCTACCCCTCCTTCGGTTGCCACACAGCGGCGCGGATAATTACGGATAACAGCAATATATTATAGATTGACCATGCAGCATTGACTACATATAATGGCACCTCAGTTAAAGTACCCATCGCAAACCTAACTAGAGCATAAAGTATTCCCAGAACCGTCAAGCCGCAAACAATTAGTTGGGGCATAACTAGATTTAGATAAATTCCTGATTGGCGTTCCTTGGGTGTAACTTTAAATTTAATCGATCGCTTGGTAAAGACACTCAATACTGCTTGAATAAAGAGGGGGAATAACGCGATCGCATATTGTTCGGCTCTCCACACTTCTCCGGCAGTAATCCCCCATGTCACCAGCAAAAAAGTCAGACGATTGATAATAAATGCTGGTGCAAAATGGATGATAAAATCCGATCCATAGGTGTGAATCGGCGTAATGCCAGTAAAGAAGAAGATAATCGGACAAGCAATCAAAACGACAGTGGCAAAGCCTGAAAAGTAACTATACATCGTCTGAAAATACTGGAGCCGTTGCCAGAAACTCAGTCCTGGTCTAGTCCACGGATTCTCTTGAATTAATACCTGAATCGTTCCTTGTGCCCAGCGCAGCCGCTGTTGGAGAGTGGAAGCGAGATCGTCGGGGGCTAAACCTTCGGCGAGAAGTTCGTGATGGTAGACAGATTTCCATCCGGCTCCGTGCAACCGCATGGCGGTATTCATATCTTCGGTGATGCTACTACTAGACATCCCACCGATAAGGGTAAAATCCTTGAGTAAATCTTTGTTTTTAGAAACTGCCTGGGTGAAATATTTCAGTCCGACATTGATTAGAGCTTCGCGGCGGAGGATGGCATTTGTACCTGTATAAAAGGCTGAATTTAAACCATCTTTCCCCTGTTGAATCGGCCCATAAAAGAGATGAGCGCGATGTCCGTAAGGATCGCCAGGAGGGATATTATAAAAATCTTGAGGTGTTTGAACTAGGGCAATCCGATTACGATCGTAATTACCAGTCGAGAGATTGTAACTATAGAAGTAGGGTAAAACTCGCTGGAGAAACTGTGGTTTGGGAATATGATCGGCATCGAGGGTGAGAATAAATTGTCC
>NZ_JANPLS010000007.1:0-4810 GCF_031422475.1 Chamaesiphon sp. VAR_48_metabat_403 | reverse complement strand
GCTATAGCGAACTCCTCCGCCGGATCGCTACCGAACATCATGCTAGTTGTTTATTATTAACCAGTCGGGAAAAGCCCAAAACTTTGATTCATTTAGAAGGGGACTCTGCGGCAGTTCGCACGTTGGATTTACTTGGTTTAAGCGATCGCGAAGTGCAAGAAATTGGTACTGCTAATGGTTGTCATACAGACGATTCCAGCGATTGGCAGCAGTTACAGCAATCTTACTCTGGCAACCCGTTAGCAATTAAAATTGCGGCGACGACAATTCGAGATTTATTTGACGGTAGCGTGAGTACGTTTTTAGAACAGGGGGTAATTCTCTGTAATGGGATTGAGGCTTTATTAAGTCAACAATTTGTTGGCGGAGCCTCTCAGAATGAGAATCGATTGTCCGAGATCGAGCAACAAGTACTCTACTGGTTAGCGATCGGGCGCGAAGCCGTATCGATCGCCGAATTGTTAGCAGACTTCATTCCTAGCGGTTGTCGAACGCAAGTTTTAGCCGCATTGCAATCGTTAGATCGGCAAAGTCTAATTGAAAAAAGTTCGGGATGTTTTACTTTGCAACCCGTGGTGATGGAGTATGTCACTGCCGTATTAATCGAGCGGGTGTGTGAAGAAATTACGACTCTAGATGTAGCGATTTTTAATAGCCATGCACTGATTCAGGCTCAGACTAAAGACTACGTGCGGGAAAGCCAAGTGCGGATGATTTTAGTCCCGCTGGTCGATCGACTCATGGGTAAATTGCGATCGAAACCAGAAATTAAAAATCAACTCGTTGGCGTAGCCTGTCTGCAAGACAATCGATTATTAGTTAAATTAAGAACTGAATTTGCTGGTACCGACGGCTATGCAGGTGGTAATTTAATTAACCTGCTTCGGCACTTGCACATCGACTCGACTGGCTATGATTTTTCCGGTTTGTGCATTCGGCAAGCTTATCTACTCGGCATGAATTTACACGATACTAATTTTGCGAACACCGATTGGGCAAACTCAGTTTTTACCGAAACCTTCAGTAGTATTCACTCTGTCGCTTTTAGTCCAGACGGTTGCTATCTGGCTAGCGGCGATTTCAACGGCGATATTCGGTTGTGGGATACCCGCTCTCAGCAACTGCAATCGATCTCGATCGGTCACACCAATTGGGCACGAGCGGTGGCTTTCAGCCCCGATAGTCGAACGCTAGCCAGTGGCAGTTTTGACTGCACCATGCGGCTCTGGGATGTCAATACTGGTAAATGCTTGCAGACATTCACCGATCGAACCCAGGCAGTCAATTCAGTAGCATTTAGTCCCGATGGCAACCTCTTAGTCAGTGGTTGCGATGATATCCTAGTCAGTGGTAGCGACGATTGGACGATCGGGATCTGGGATGTCCACACTGGTGAGTGCTTGCAGAAATTCACCCACTATACTAAGGCAGTCTACTCGGTGGCATTCAGTCCTGACGGTCAAACCATTGCTAGCGGCGGTGTCGATGCAGATATTCGGCTGTGGAATGTTCGCGACGGGCAATGCTTGAAAACATGGGCGAGTCATCAAGGTAGGGTCTTTTCAGTGGCATTTAGTCCCGATGGTTCGACCATCGCCAGTGGCGGGGATGATGCTACCGTCAAGCTGTTTGATGCGAGTACTGGCGAGTGTTTGAGAACTTATTTGGGACACAGCGATGAATTGAAGTCGGTCATCTTTAGTCAAGATGGCCAAACGCTCATCAGCGGCGGCAAGGATCGCAACATCAAGCTGTGGGATGTGCGGACTGGAAGGTGTTTGAAGACGCTGGTTGGACATGAGGATTGGATTTGGTCGATCGCTTGCAATGCGGCTCATCAGATTGTGGCTAGCGGTAGTGAAGATCGCACGGTGAGACTCTGGAGTCTGGATACTGGCAAGTGTCTGAAAGTTTTTCAGGGCTATGCAAATACGATCTATGCGATGGATTTTGCCCCCCCACCCCTACCAGATATTGCCGCTCCTCAAGCGATGCTAGCCACTGGATACTTTGGCGGAGCATTACGACTCTGGAATATTCAGGACGTTGGCGAAGCCTCCCCTTCGGGGAATCGATCTACGAGTTTGAGCGGTCATAATAGTTCCATCAGAACAGTAGCCTTCAGTCCAGACGGTCAACTCCTCGCTAGTGGGGGTAACAGTGACAACCCGATTATCAAACTTTGGCGCGTCCGCGATGGTCAGTGCTGCCACATTTTAGCTGGACATACCGATGGTCTTTGGTCGGTGGCATTGAGCAACGACAGTCAAATCCTCGCCAGTAGCAGCGTAGACCATACAATTAGACTGTGGAGTACTCTGACTGGTGAATGTCTCCAGGTTTTGGCAGGGCATACAGATTGGGTCACAGCGGTAGCCTTCATTGTCTCACCACCGATGCTGGTGAGTGCGAGTGCCGATCGTACGATCTCGTTTTGGAATATCCAGACGGGTGAATGTATCCGTACTTTGCAGGGGCAGCAGCTAGCGATTTGCTCGATCGCGGTGAACCCTGGTGAAGATATTTTAGCAAGTGGTGGTATCGACAATACCGTGGCACTTTGGCACATTAATACTGGTGAATGTTTCCAAGTTTTACCTGGTCATACACATTTTGCTCGGTCTGTGGCATTTAGTCCTGACGGTCGAATCCTTGCCAGTGGCAGCTATGACAGTACCGTTAGGCTCTGGGATGTACATAGCGGGAAATGTCTAAGGATCTTGCATGGTCATACGCATGGTGTGTTTGGAGTGGCCTTTGTACCCCACTACAGCACGGATTTTGCCGAGCGACAGTTGCTAGCCAGTACTGGCACCGATGCCACCATTAGATTCTGGGATGTTGCTACGGGTGAATGCGTCAAAATCATTCGATCGCCGCGACCCTATGAGGGGATGAATATTCGGGGCATCCAAGGATTGACTGCTGCCCAGCAGGAGAATTTAACAGCTTTAGGAGCGATCGTATAGAATCCAGTGGCGATCTTCAGCTAGGAATGTTTATACTACATTTCTGTCAAAGGAATCGATTGCAAATCGGTTACGGGGATGCGATCGCCGCCGAACAATTACAAAAAAACTGATGATTTACAGTTAATTTAATCGATCGCTACAAACTTTGCGATCTACTGAATGTGGTCTCAAATTTAGTATTGTGGGCTGGTTGCATTTAATGTGGTCTCAGTTGCACTTAATTCGGTCTCAAGTGACCGGATAGTTGCACTTAATGTGGTCTCAATTTTGCGATGATTGCAGTCCTGACCGATTACTATTGCAGCTCGCTACAGATAACGACACCATTGGGATCGGTGACTTGAAAGAAACGTTCGCCCCAGGGTTCGGTGGAGCCAGATATTCACATTTTATTTCAACTATATTTGCGATCGCTTCGGCAACCTGAATTGCTGAAGTAATCGCGCCTTCATGTAAACCATCACCGAGATATGCGCCAACATGGTAAGTATTTAATTCCCCATTAGTTTTAATAATTTCCTGTCGATATTGGAAAGCCTCTACGGTATAGAATGGGGTATGATGTTGTTGAATATGCAAAATTCGATCTGGTGCAATTAAGCTTTCGAGATTAAATGATAGGCTATATTGGGTTGGTGATGTAATGCCGCAGAGTTGATTGAGACGGGCATTATAGCCCCAATTACCATTTTGTCGATCTGTCTCGAAGAAATCAAATTCCGAGCCTTCTTTGATGTGGTAGGGTTCGTACATCTCCATATCAGTGTGGAGTAGTGTTTGGACATGATTTTCCTGCCAAGCGGCAAATTTGTCGATCTCTTGTGGGCGGGGATCTGCAAGTAATTTGAGTACCACATCGGGTGGGGTAGCAAATACCACTTTGTCAAATTCCAGCATTTTAGCTCCGGCTAATTCAATAGTTATACCAGAGATCGATCGATGAATTGCGGTTACTTCAGCACCTAGCAAAATCTCGCCCCGAAAGCGATCGATAATTTTTTGAATATATGAATAAACACCGCCTTTAATTCTCACCCAATCTACAAATACATCATCGCGGAGGGTGGGAATCACCAGCTCGGCAGGACAATTATCGATTGCGGCAAACGGGATCGAATAACTGTACATCGCAAATAACTTCAGCCAAATATTGCGGAGATATGGTTGTTTGAATCGATCTGCTAATGATTGGTTGCGGAAATCGATGGCTTTCCAAAATTTTGCTGCAATTAATAAGCTAGCAGAGCGGAGATAAAATAAATTTATGCGTAAATATTCGAGGAACCGATCGATACCAGTAAAATTTCGATCGATCGCTACTTTAGATAGATAATGGATGCCATTCTTGAGAAATAGTGCCGATCCGATATTGACTGGCTCTAGTTCTATACCTAGTTCTGCCATCAAATTCATAAAATTATGAAATGATGTCGGAAATTCTAATACGCCATTTTCTAGGATTAAATTACAATCCGAACGATTTGGATGGACATTTTGATTGAGAGTCCGAATGTGCCCACCTAGCATTTTTTCTCGCTCGAATACTGTTACTTGATGTCCTTGCTTATCGAGTAAATAAGCTGTTACCATACCGCTGGCACCACCGCCAATAATTGCAATTTTCATGGTGTTTAAATCTCGATCGTATTTATTTTGCTGGTGAGCTATAGCGATCCTAAATGGGAAGCTATTCGATCTTTATTCTTTCTCTGCGCTCTCTGTCTTGATTTGTTGTCTTGTCGTTTTTATTAGGGGGGAAACCGCGAATAAAAACGCCCCAAAAACGGCGCTGAACAGAGGCGTGCACAAAACGCTGCGCCTCTGCGGCGAATTTTATG
>NZ_JANPLS010000006.1:0-16153 GCF_031422475.1 Chamaesiphon sp. VAR_48_metabat_403 | reverse complement strand
ATCGATCGTCAAAGCAGATAGCAATAGATATAAATAATCTATGACCTATACAAACATTCAATATTATGGCTTACAACAACTTTTCTTTGCAAGATGTAATAGACCGATTTGAAATAAATTTACTTGAGTCAACTTTTTGTGATTCTCTGCCGCCAGTAACCGCGCAGCCTGCATTTTTGACTATTTTTGAGCAGTCTCTACCTTTAGCACAAAGAGCTAGATCTGAAAAAGCTAAGTCAGAATTATTAGTAAGTCCGATTTTAATTGAAGTGCAGCGACTGGTTGGCGATCGAATTCACTTATTTTCAGGAGAGGAATTCAATGTAGATAAAGATCGAGGTTTGAATGGTTTTTGTGATTTTCTATTTAGTAGATCGACAACCTCTTATATAATTCAAGCTCCCATTCTCATGTTAGTGGAAGCAAAAAAAGGGGAGTTAGATATTGGCTTAGGGCAATGTATCGCCGAAATGTTCGCCGCGCAGATTTTTAACCAAACTAAAGATAAAGTGATTCCTGTTGTTTATGGCTGTGTGACTAGTGGTAAGTTATGGCAGTTCCTTAAACTAGAAGGCAAAGACGTAACTATCGATACTAATGAATATCAAGTTACTCCCGTCGAACGCATCCTCGGTATCATCCACTGGATGGTGAGTAATCAAAATAATAATTAATGTGCCAACTAAGCAAAGAAAAGTAGGGATAAATGCTCTATGACCTATACAACCACTAAAGTTCTCACCTTTGATGAATTTATCATCCAACATGGTGATAATCCTCGCTACGAGCTAATTGATGGAGAATTGCGCGACATGGAACCAACTGGCCCTCATGAAGCTGTAACCGGACAGATAATCGGATACATTTTTGTAGAAATCTTACGTTCTCGCCGTAACTGGATTGTCCCTAAAAATTGCCTCATTAAACCACCTGCGATGGCTGCTACCGCGTTGCGCCCTGACGCGATCGTACTAGATGAAGCTAAACTTGCTAGAGAACCACTTTGGCGAAAAGAACCAATTTGCAATGGAAATACAATCGAGCTGGTTGTTGAAGTTGTTAGCACTAATTGGCAAGATGATTATGCTCGTAAAATAGAAGAGTACGCCCTATTGGGTATTCCCGAATACTGGATTGTAGACTATTTGGGAATTGGCGGTATCGCTTTTATTGGCAAACCCAAGCAATCAACTTTTACAGTTTGTCAACTTGTTGGTGATACCTACGATCGACATCAATTTCGACTAGGAGAATCTATTTTATCTCCTACCTTCCCCGAACTTCAACTTCGGCTCGATGACATCATCCCTCGCCAGTAATGTAATTTTAATTAGGGAGGTGGATTGGCAGTATGAGTAGCAAGTTTACTTCATTTATCGATCGCCTATCGCAGACCAGATTTCAACGATATTAAGCAACTAAAGCTTGAATATCTTCTTGAAGGCTCGGCTCTACTTTTCGCCATTTTCTGGCAAAATTGAATTCCATATTAACCTTAGCAATTTCTAGTAGCGCATCATCGATCGCATAAAGTTTATCTTCTTTGAGCCAAGTTAAAATCTCTGCCAAATGCCAAATTGAAGGTGTTCCTTCATAAATCGGGAATGGAGATCTCATCTCGCTATTAAAAATTAGATTTCTAACGTTTTGCCGAGTACATCCCAGAATCTTAGCCGTATCGGTTAGACCTACAAAATCTGGTGCTGCTTCAATTAAGGTGGCATTTTGGATCGCTTTTTTCACATCGGAGATTGCGCTAGAAACAGCACCGAAAGCTGATGAGGCTTCGCGGATAAAATCTAAGGAAATACAGCCTTGTTTACCAATGCCAATTAAGGCATCATCACACCCACTTTCATATAATTGCTCGATGTAAGAATTTGGATCGAGCTGAGGATTGGAAAAATTGAACTTTAAAGTAAAACTGTATTCTGTCATTATCTACTCCTCTTCCTCACCAGAATCATCTATATTGTTCTGCTTGGTACACTTATCAACTATCCGCCGAATCTGCTTGGCATGATTTCCAGCATTTTTAGGGGTACTCCAGATGCTAGCGATACAAAAAATGCCACATCTACATTGTTTATCATTGTAGGGACAATAAATCTTACCCCAGGCATGTGAACCTCCAAGATCGATGCGCCAGCCATTTTGTTCGGCATATACCAGTGCTGCTTCAATTTCTGGCTTGGGATGAGATCGTCTTGACATCACAACCTCTATTTATCCGAGGGAAGTTTAACTTTAATAATTGTCGAGTGACAATCAACTGTTTTTAAAGCATACCCGCAAGCTCCATAGTTGTCAAGTGACAACTATGGAGTGGCTAATAGAAATGGGGACAGGTAAATGGGGGAACTTCGAGGCTCTAAAGTCATATTTATTAGCAGATGACGAATAAATTCGATCCCCAGCTCTGGATCTTAGTCAGCTCGATCCGATCGAACTTTACCGACTGCGGCTTCAATTTTTTGTTTCAATTGTGCGTCGATCTTGGGAATAATTGCGATCGCGCCCATATTTTCGATAACTTGCTCCTTGGAACTGGCTCCAGTGATGACCGTACTCACATGAGGATTGCTAGCGCACCAGGCGATCGCCAATTGTGACGTAGGTGGGCACTGCCCACCATATAGATTTTGATGGATTTCAAGGATGTTAAATAGAATATATTTCAGAGGGAGAGATCTAAATTAGATTTGAATTCTAAACTATGATTGAATTCTTCCTGTTCGGCTTGATAAATAATAAATATGCCCTTTTTAGGTTTTCCTTTGGCATCTATATATTCTAACTCGATCGGCTTTTCAATAGTATGGCGTTCGTAAAACTTTATCAACAATCCGATCGAGCATCGAATTTTACGACAATCCGATCGACTAAAATTATCCCCAGCGGTGAAGATCGAACGATTGGGAAAAGCCCACGCTTCTGCGCAGGCAGACGCTGTGCCTAACGGCAGGCTGTCGCCAACGCGAACGCGAACGAAATAACGACCCATAAATTATGATTGGGATCGATAGTGAAATATAACGAGTAAAATATCTATATATCCTTTGGTATAGTAGCCATGTTCCAATCCGAACCACCCAGATACCTACCCACCGCCGACGAACTACCCTGCTCTGACGATACCCCCGTGGATAACGAACTTCAAGAACTCATCCCTGGCTTACTTAAATCGATTCTCCAGATTTTATGGGCCGATCGGATGGATTGGTTTTTTGGGATCGATATGGGAGTATATTATCATCCAGAACAACCCGCGATCGTTCCTGATGGCTTCTTGAGCTTGGGCGTAGAAAGATTTTATGATGAAGAGTTGCGCCCTAGCTATGTGCTGTGGGAAGAGCAAGTCGTACCGAGTTTGGTGTTAGAGGTAGTGTCGATTACGCCCGGTCGAGAATATACCAGTAAGCTCGATGAATATGCCAAAATGGGAGTCCTATACTATGTCATCTACAATTCTAAACGGCGACGCAAGCCGAAATTAGAGATTCACAAACTAGTTAAAGGACAGTATGAGTTGCAAGACAGCAATCCGTTTTGGATGCCAGAAATCGGGCTGGGTATCGGCTATGAACGTGGTGAATATTATGGCATAACGAGGGATTGGCTCTATTGGTATGATGAAAACGATCGGCGTTATCCCACGCCAGCCGAACAAATTAGACAAGCCCAAGCACAAGTGGCACAAGAACGAGATCGATCGAATAAATTAGCGGCTCGACTTAGGGCATTAGGTATCGATCCAGATGAGATCTAAAAAATCGATCGCGGCATAAACTAAAGTTAGACTAGACGATCTGGCGATCGCCTAAATTGCAGTAAAGTGAGGTAAAAAATGAGTTGTATTATGGTTGATGTCGAATCTGATGGCCCAATTCCAGGCGACTATTCCATGATTTCTTTTGGAGCCTTAGTTGTAGAGCCTTCATTAACCAAAACATTTTACGCCCAACTCCAGCCAATTTCTGACAAGTGGATTCCCGAAGCTCTGCAAATTAGTGGATTTACCCGCGAGGAAACATTAGCATTTGAAGAACCGCAAGCAGTCATGGAAAAATTTGCCGTATGCATCGAAGCTGAAAGTTCTGGGCGACCATTTTTTATTGCAGATAATAATGGATTCGATTGGCAGTTTATTAATTGGTACTTTTACCATTTTTGTGGCAACAATCCCTTAGGACATACATCGAGTAATTTAGGATCTCTTTATAAAGGTTTGGTTAAAGATACATTCGTAAACTTTAAACATCTCCGCAAAACCGCACCTACACACAATGCGCTAGAAGATGCCAAAGGGAATGCAGAGGCACTTTTACAGCTCAAGCAAGAATTCGGTCTGAAAATTAGTTTAAAATAAATTAATTTGAGCGCAGTGCATCTTTGCGCTGATTAAAACCAGAGGTAATAACGTGGCAAGTAGTCAAAGTCCATCTGAGTGGTATCAAGTTTGATATTGAATTCAAGCAACGCGATCGACAAATTATTTTTAAATATAGAGTCGATAGTTAATTTGTAGAACTAAATCGATTATCTACCTAATGTTAGCTCCTCTTTCTTCCCTAGAATACCTTGCGGGCGTAATACCATCAATAGCATTAATATCAGACCGATAATCATAATCCGAAAGGCACCTTGTTGAGTATCATCTAAATGTAGAGCGCGGAATATTGTTTTGAAAAACTCAGTCCGCGTTACCTCATAATAGCCCCAGAAAATAACAGCTCCAATAATCGCGCCGAGATTATTTCCAGAGCCACCCAGCATGATAATAATCCAGGCATTAAAGGTAATTAACGGCTCGAAATTATCGGGAAATACACTAAATTGCCAAGCATAAAAGGCTCCAGCAATACCCGCGATCGCCCCCCCGATCGTAAAGGCTTGTAATTTATACCAAAATACATTTTTACCCAAAGCTTTGGGCACTTCTTCATCTTCTCTAATAGCTTTAAGAATTCGTCCCCATGGTGAATGTACGAGTCTTTCGAGTCCGATATAAACGACTGTCAGTACGGTTAAACTCAGCAGCATTAATCCAGCGCGTGCATCGTATGTGTAGAGCGATATCGCGCCGCAAGCATAAACAGTCCATACAAAAATAATTGCGATCGCACCACTAATTAGGCGGCTATTTTCAACGCGGATCCACAACCACAATCGCCACACGGCTAACCCACAAATTACTGTCAACCAACCGATTAATAATAATCTGACGGGATATTCTGGCTTGAATCTAAATGGTACCGGATAACCCTGTACGCCGAAGGTACCTTTAGTCAGCCAATCTTCATTTTTAGCTACCAATCGGACTAATTCTGATACGCCGATGGTGACAATTCCCAGATAGTCTTCTCGCAGTCTTAATGTAGACATGCCGATGAGCAATCCTAGTAGGGCTGATAAACCAGCTCCGACTAATACCGCGATCGGAATCGGTACGCCTTGCATTGAGAGTAACACGGTACTATAAGCACCGATCGCCATAAATGCGACATGTCCGAAATTAATCAGCCCCGTTACACCCCACTGGAGATTTAAACCCAGACTAAACAGCGCATATGTAGCCGCAGAAATCGTCAAAAAGACAAAGTAAATGACCATCAGACAAAATTTATGAATTATCGATCGGGTGTGATTAGTCTTAGAATACTATTGTCGCGATCGATACAAACTGGGCTAGTTGCAACGCGATCGCGAATTTGTGGCGACAGATGTAGAATTAGCCGCTGCCGCATCTTTTGTCAGCACAATCTTAGCAGACGATCGCATCCAATTACCGCGTGCGGCGGTGGTAGATGTAGGGGTAATTGCCCGACGAGGTTGGGCTGTAGTGGAGCAAAATGCCGCTTGGGGTGTCTGGAATCTATGGCTGCGATCCCCTGCGGGTGTTGGAGGTGCTACGCTATGCAGCAACGACTATTCAAAGATAAGGTAAAACGATTGTATTTTTTACAGGGGAACGTATTTGAACTGGTGGCTTTGCAACTAGCCCAGTTTGTATCGATCGCGACAGGGGAACATATTCATCCGATCGAATGATTAAATCGATCGTCTCACTCATTAATCTGTTGAGACGATCGGATCGTTTAAATAAGTTCAGATGGAAAAATGTCAACAAGTTTATCCTGAAACAGGAATTTATACTAATGCTAACTGCCGATCGAGATCGACAGTATAAGTACCATTACTCGCAGCACTATTGCAAGCCGCCCGATGAGCGAGGATCTTCTGAGCGGCTGCGACATTCGCACTGTCGCCGCGCCATTTATCCAACGCCGATTGCTGAATCGCACGGGCATAAGAGAAGGTAACTGGCCACGGAGTCTGCGGGAACATCACATTCATTGCGTTCAGATGCGCCGCTGCTTGCTCGTTGGTTTGTCCCCCAGATAAGAAGGCAATTCCCGCAACTGTCGGCGGCACTGCTTGTAATAGGGTTTCAATCGTCGTGGTGGCAACCTCATGGACTGGAGCGGGTAACGTTGCTGACAATCCGGTAATTACCATACTCGGCTTGAGAATCATTTGGTCAAAAGCAACCCCCTGAGTGGTGAGTTGTTTGAAGACTTCCTTGAGGGTTGCTGCTGTCACTTCCCGACACCGATCTAGTGTATGATTACCATCAATTAATACTTCTGGCTCGACAATCGGTACTAACCCATTTGCCTGACAAATCGCTGCATACCGAGCTAGAGCATCGGCATTGGCTTCAATACAAGCCGCACTAGGAATATTCGCCCCAATGGTAATTACCGCCCGCCATTTAGCAAACCGCGCTCCTAAGTTGTAGTACTCGCGCACGCGATCGTCCAAACCATCTAAACCCTCAGTCACCAGTTCGTCGGGATGTCCGGCAAATGGTTTGGCACCACCATCGACTTTAATCCCTGGAATTAGCCCCAATCGCTGCATCACACTAACGAATGATTCTCCTGTAGCACTAGATTGACGGATCGTTTCATCAAATAAGATTGCTCCGCTAATATAAGTGTTTAAGTTGGGTGCCGTTAATATTAATTCGCGATAATTGCGGCGGTTCTCCTCCGTCGTCGCAATCCCCAATTTTTCAAATCGCTTGTTACAAGTGCCGTTACTTTCATCCATTGCCAGAATCCCTTTGCCCTTAGCCACTAGAGCTTTGGCGGTCGTCTGTAATTCCTGAGTATATGTACTCATGTGTTTTGGCTCCGTATTTTTTGCTCGTTGGCAAAGCCTCTCCCCTGGAGAACAGCTTTGAAAAACATTGTTGCATTATTGATAATAAATTGCAATAATATTTTAAATAGATGATTCTAGATAACGATCGTCTGCCTAGAGATCGGATAGCAAGACTACTTTAATGCTCTCTCCATCAGGCTTTAAGGCACAGACCGAATCTAAAATCAGTAGTTATAATTGAGATTTAAGTTCAATAATCGATCGACTCGACCGTCTCTAGTCCACATTTCAATTTACGACTCGATTCAACGTCAACCCGTGTCAGGAGCTATCGCCATGAATGCCTCAGAGAAAGCGGTTAGTATCGGTTTCGTCAGCAAAATTGCGACGATCGTCAACCTATTTCAATCCAAATTTACCGATGCTACAGTAGATCTCACGCCGTGGTTAGACGATCCGATGACCAGAGCTACCATCGATCCCGATTCGATCGATTTAGGGTTCCATTTTCCTCGGCGCGATCGCACCCATTCCGATTATACGCTATTGCTTCAGATCCGCCTCCAGTCAGAGCGAGACAAACACGACCGAGTGGTGGGATTAGAAATCAGCAGTCATAGTCTATGTGGCTGTCTGTGGGAATTTTCGACAGTAGCAGATTGGCGATTTTCGGGATCGACAGGGCTATCGCCAGAATACCAAGCCCAGATTAAATCTTTTTGTCAGGATGTTTTAGGCGTTTTCCAAAATAATCGATACAGCACTTTCCAGTAATATGCAGTACGTTATTCGCTCCCTGCGCCCCCCTTTCAGTATTTAATTAAGTTAGGAAGATGAAAACCAAACAATTTGTAAATCCTCGATCGCCACAATTTGCCAGATCGAAATCTAATTATCAGCTCAGTCAGCAAGCAGTAAGAGGGCTATCTAATACGCTGATTTTAACATTAGGATTGACCGTAACATTATTATTGTCTGTATCGTATATTTATTTATTAATTATCGTTCAGTCAGGTTAATCTTAGCAAGCGATCGATTAAATATTAATTCATCCTAAATTCCATACTAAGCCATGGTAAAATCCGACACTGCATCTATTGAAAAAGTTGATGAGATCGAGCGATTATTCCCGAATTTATTGGCGATCGATACTTTATATTCCATCCCTGACAACATTGCGATCTGGCAAGAATATACCCAACAAGGCAATCAATTCATCAAATTGGGTGCCTTGGCGCAACCGCCCAATCCGAATACAGATCGAGCGCGCGCGGTTTATAATAGTGCAATGAGCGTTGCTGAAAAATTGTGGCAACAAGCACAAGCGCGAAGAACCAACCCAGAAATAATTCATATCTACGTTATTTCTTGTTATAATCTCGCCGATTATTATGCAGCTAACAACCTCAGCCATGCTGAAGATTTGCTGATGGATGCTTACGATGTAGCTCTATTAACGATGCAAGATGCTAATTTCGATCTCGATTTTCAGTTAGAAGCTTACCAAAGTTTTCAAACAGTCTTACGTCACCTCGTTGATTTTTACGTTCGCCAGCACAACCACAAGAAAATGACGGCAATCTCGATCGCAGCCGGACGACAAGCACGACAGTTTCTGAGTAGCATCAACAAATGCCAAAGCTAATTCATTTACCATCAAGATCGAGCCGTCAAAAACTTGATGCTAAACCCGCAATTGCCATTGGAATATCGATGGCATTAATCATCGGGATGTTGTGTTCGCTCTGTCAGGGATCTGTACCCCTGACTTTAGATGAAGTTTGGCAGGCTTTAGGAGATCGAGGTTTGGCGCAAAATCAGACAATTATCTGGGATTTGCGATTACCGCGTATTTTAGCCGCTGCGATCGTCGGAGCCGCCTTGGGAATGTCGGGTGGTTTATTACAAGGGATGCTCCGCAATAGTTTAGCCGATCCGTTCGTGCTGGGGATTTCCGCAGGTGCGGGGTTAGTAGCGATCGGGTGTATTACCTTCTCGGTGGCATCGGTGTATCTACCTTTAGGCGCGTGGTTGGGGGCGATGGGAACAGCCGCAATCGTGTATATTTTGGGCTATCGGGCGGGGACGATTACCGCCGAACGGTTAGTATTAGCGGGGATTGCGGTTAGCTCGTTATTTGGAGCAATGCAGACGATGATGCTGCTCTTAAACGATGAAAGTCGGCTCCAGTCGGCGTTAAATTGGCTTGTAGGCAGTCTGAATGGGCGCGGTTGGTCGATCGTTCAAGTGGCGAGTCCTTACGTGTTTGCAGGCTTATTAGCAGGGTGTTTATTAGGTCGATCGATTAACTTACTGAGTCTGGGGGACGAGTTGGCGATGAGTTTGGGTGTATCTTTGGTAAGGACTCGACTCGCGATCGGACTTGTAGCTAGTTTACTCGCGGGGAGTGCGGTGAGTGTGGCGGGTTTAATTGGGTTTATCGGGCTGATTGTCCCCCACGGCATTCGGATGCTGGTAGGTAACGATTATCGCTGGTTATTGCCACTATCGGCGATCGGTGGAGCGTTAGTATTGACGCTGGCGGATCTGTTGGCGCGGATGGGATCTGTCGAGTTTCCCGTCGGCGTGGTGACGGCTCTATGCGGTTCGCCAGTGTTTATTTGGTTGTTATATCAACGCCAATCTAGTCGGCTTTAATCATCATGAGTGAATCATCAAAAACAGCAGACCTGCAAGCATTTCTGCCAGCAAAAGATTTTTAACTCTGCAAACAATTTGATCGAGATATCGGGTTTTCGATCGCTTGGCCTTCCGATCGTTTGATTAGATTCCAGCATGGCAATACTAGCTTCTTTTTACAACGTTTTTATGTGCAAGCATTCGCCGAACACCTGATGATGTACCTGCAAGTCGAGAGTGTCGATGCGTCGCTGACTCACCTCTTTTGACGGGTTCCCCGTCAAAAGAGGTGAGTCGCAAGTAGAGCACCTTTTCAAGACAGCGGGGTAAAGACATGTAAATTAAATGACTAACAGCTTACCCACTAGTGATGAATTACCAGCTTCGGACAATAACGAAGAAAATAAATGAATCAATCTCTATTAATCGCTGAAAATCTGACTGGTGGCTATCAAACGCGATCGATTATCCATCAATTAAACCTTCAACTCGATCGCGGTGAATGGTTGAGCCTATTAGGTGGCAACGGTTCTGGTAAATCTACCCTGCTCAAGCTCCTCAGTCGCTTACTTAAACCCCAACAGGGACTTGTCTGGCTCGATGGTAAGGCAATTCATACCGAACCGCCGAATGTTGTCGCCCAAAAGATGGCTTTATTACCCCAGCAACAGACAGTACCGAGTGGCTTAACCGTCAGGCAATTAGTCAGTTTGGGGCGAACTCCACATCAACCTTGGTATCAATGGGAGTTGAGTGGAGTCGATCGAGCGCAAGTCGATCGGGCAATGAGCCTAACACAAGTGGTTGAATTTGCGGATCGATCGGTTGAAGATCTCTCCGGTGGCGAACGTCAACGGGCATTTCTGGCTCTGGCTCTGGCTCAAAACCCCAAAGTGTTATTACTCGACGAACCCACTACTTATTTAGATCTGCGCTACCAGTTGGAATTATTGACGCTCCTGAAAGACTTACAACAGCAACAAGAATTAACGATCGTCACCGTCCTCCACGAACTGAACCTGGCAATCCGGTATAGCGACAGGTTGGCAATGCTTAAAGATGGCTCTCTCATCGCCGTTGGCACCCCTGCAATGGTAATTACCCCTGAAACCATTGCGGAAGTATTCGGGGTAAATGTAGCGATCGTCGATACTCCTGTAGGTTTGCAGATTTGCCCGTTAGCTGCACTGTCAACGCGGACTATCTAGATTCTGGGCAGCATTCGTTATTTTTCTTGCTAGACTTGCGATTCGAGCATTAAGACAAGACATTGCCCCTACCTTCGGTTACTGTTCGGTTTTAGGCGGACTTCGGATCGCTAGCAGCAATTTTAATCGTGTGGTAGTCGATTAATCCATTCTTGAACTGATTATTAAATGAATCAAAACCGCGAATCTTAAACTGTGCCGCCCGTCCGCCGCCACTTGAAGAAAAAGCCACGCCACTGACATTTTGCACGGCATCTTCTAGCCGCGTCGCTGATTGGTCTTTGATGACCTCAATCGGCACGATTTGAGAGGGTGTCTGAAAAGTCTTATTGGCTTCGATGGGTCTTGCTCTACAACATATATTCTATCGGTCGATTATAATTGAGATTAATTCTTATTAGCTATCTAGCTTGCTACAAATCTCATCATTCCACAGCTCTATATGCGATCGAAAATTCTCCGCACGACTATTTTCACACTCCATCGTTGGCTGGGCTTATTTGCAGGTCTAATCTTAGTTATCGTCGGTATTACAGGTAGTTTATTAGTCTTCCGCCAAGAGTGGGATGATTGGCTCGTGCGGTGGCGATTTGGGACGGTAGCAGCAGCGACACCGCCACTAGACATCCAACTGTTGGTAGCAACAGTCAAAACTACCTATGCCAATGTGCAAGGGGCGATTCCTAGTTATGTCAGCATTCCCACCAATCCCGCAACTCCATACACGATCGGATTGCAAATCGGGGAGATATATCGAGAGGTATTTGTAAATCCTGTTACTAATAAGATTTTAGGCGATCGACAGTGGGAAACTTCGATCGTCGGGAGATTATTTGAAATACATATTCGGATCCTCTCCGGCGATACGGGCGCGATCGTTGTGGGGATTGCCGCGCTGTTATTATTGATTCTGAGTATCACTGGACTATTTCTCTGGCCAGGTTGGAGAAATTTTATTAGTGGTTTTAAAATCAAGTTTAAGGCGCACCCCAAACGCACTAATTTTGACATTCATAAAGTCACTGGCATCATCACGATCGCGTTTTTAGCGATGATTGCTTTTACTGGCTTTTGCTGGAATTTTCATGCCCAGAGCGAACCGATAATTCATGCTCTAACTAACTCCCCACCGCCACCAACACCAGTCTCTAAACCGATCGCGGGCAAAACGGCATTACCACTAAATACCCTGCTCCAAGCAGCTAATACCGCCCTACCTGGAACTCGCACGACATTTATTAGTATTCCCAATCAGCCTACATCAGCATGGATGAGTATCCAAGTTTTCCCCACCGAATCGGTTGAGGCAGCCCGCCAAACGCGAATTTATCTCGATCGATATTCAGGCAAAGTACTGTATCTAAAAGATGCTCGGAAAGCTAGTTTAGGCGATCGCATTCTCAACTGGTTTCACCCGCTTCACTATGGTACATTTGGCGGTTTGCTAACTCGGATTTTATACGTTTTCGTTGGTTTAGCCCCAGTGGTGCTGTTGAGTACTGGGTTGGTGATGTGGAAACACCGCCAGAAAGTGAAGACTTGATTCTCTAGGTGAGAGACTACGCCAACGAGCATAATTAGCTGACAAAGTTTAGATCGATCGCATCATCAAAACTCCAAGCTAACATTTGCCTGAACTGTAAACGGCTGTCCGACGTAAACACGACTACCCAGCGAAGTTTCAAAATAGTTGGTATTCAGTAGATTCTTGAAGCTGAGTGAGGCTTTGAGCTGGTCGCGTTTGTAGAAAATAGACGCATCAGTCCGCAGATAGCTGGGTACAGTATAGCTATTATCAAAATCTGCTCGATCGCCCACGTAAAATAAACCAAGTCCCGCCCCCCAACCTTGGAGATTACCCGACTGAAATTCATAGCTCGTCCACAGGCTAGCGGCATGATTGGGGACATTTGACAATCGATTGCCGACTGGTAAAGAATTATCTTTGGTAATGCGGGCATCGGTGTAGGCATAGCTGGTCGAAATATTCCAGCCCGGAGCAATTTTCCCTGCCAGACTCAGTTCCAGCCCTTGGCTTTTTTGTTCGCCAACTTGGATCGAAACGGTGGGGTTATCGGGATCGGCTGTTGTTACATTGGCGCGAGTCAGATCGAATAGAGCCAGGGTTGCAGAGAGTCGATCGTTTATATCTGCCTTGACCCCAACTTCATACTGATTGCCGCGTTCTGGCTTGAACGACGAGTCAACGCCAAAAAAGTAAGAGCCGCCTGGAGGCGTAAAGGAGCTAGTGTAACTGGTATAGAGTGAAATCGCTTTAGTTGGTTGATAGACCACGCCAACGCGGGGACTGAAGGCACTATCTGACCCGCTGCTGCTGGTATTAGTTGTGAATTCCTCATACTTGCGATCGACAAAATCAAAGCGTCCACCGACGATAAATTTTAAGTTATCATTTAATGCCAATTGGTCTTGAACATAAATACCTAATGAATTGGTCTGCTGTCTTAACCCTGATTCCCCAAAATTACCATCAGAGATTGTTGACGGAGATCCACCATAAACTGGATTAAAAATGTCAATTGACGCTGCCGCCTGGATTTCCTAGCCCAAATAACACTGAGGCAGGGCCTTTGAGCACTTCAACTCGATCGATACTAGAAAGTTCGCTCACTTGCCCAGACAAGGTATCAATCTGTCCATTTCTGAGCAAATTCGTCTCCGTCGCATCAAATCCCCGAATGTTGTAGAAAGTAAATGGCCCAAAATTAAACGACTGATTGACTCCAGCCACATTTCGGAGGGCATCTTCTAATCGCGTCACCTGTTGGTCTTGGAGTACTTGTTTGGGCACTACCTGAATCGCTTGGGGAATATCCCGCAGCGGGGTATCGGTTTTGGTACCGACAGAAGTATTCGGTACGCGATACTCATTTCTGCGCGTTCCCCTCACCACAATCTCAACTTCCGGGTCTGGTGCTGCGGGATTGAGACTGTATGTCAGTGTCCCCGTTTTTAGGGTGACTGCTGTCGTGGGTAGGGCGGTGGTGCCAGTGACGCTCACCTGAATATTAGTGGCATCGAGCTGAGTGATGCTGACAGTCGCGATATCCCCAGTCGGTGCGGTGGCGGTGAATGTCTGGGTACTGGGTAGTGCCAGCACTGCCGGAATATCGGCAATTAGGCTGTTACCTACCGTTTTGAATTTGCTGGCATCGACTGATAGCGGCTTCCCATCTTGGGTTTCGAGGATAATTTCTAGTTCGGTAGCGGTAGGATTGAGCTTGATGCCGATGACTTTAATTGGTGCTGACTCGGTTTGAGCCAAACGTCCTGCTATCTCTGACTGGGATCTCGCCTGCGGTGCTGCTGCCCACACAGTGGGAACGCCAAGCATCGCAAAAAAACAAGCAAAAACGACCGATTTTCCTACAAACCGAGCCGAAGGCATCCACTTTGTCAGCATTATTCCTTATACCTATCCAATTAATGAGACTAATTATTAATAAGAGTAAGGGGGAATTGGCTAGTTTTGGAGCTGATAGTTTGCTCAGACGGATTTTTTTGTATGCTCAAACGGATTTTTTACGGAGACAATCGCTGGGGGGCATGTTAAATCTTTTACTAAACGCTCTGCTGAATGCCGGAAGATTGGTATAGCCAACCATCCGCGCCACTTCTCCCACCTTCCAATCGCCCATTTCTAGCGTCTGTTTTGCCTGCTGCATTCGATAGTCATGCAAATAGCCAAATACTGTCGTCCCAAACACCTGCCGAAATCCTTGCTTGAGATTGTATTCATTCAAATTGACTAATTTTGCCAGTCCGCCTAAACTTGGTGGATTATCCAACTGTTGGTGTAATATATCTCTGGCATGGTGGATTCGATCGAGTAAATCGAGCGGAATCGGCAGTCTATCGCCCTCAGTTCTAGCCATTTCTACCGCTGCTGCCAAGCCCAGCAATTCTAGCGATTTACCTTCGAGAAATAGCCGCTTGGAGATGCCTTGAAAGTTGCAGCGGAGCATTTGCCGCGCCGCTAGCTGCATCGCTGGCGTAGCCGTCCCAAAGTAGGCATAGCGCGACCGATCGGGGCAACGTACCCAGGGCTGCAAAGCAGGGGTCAATTCACCATTTGAGTCACCAATAAACGATCTCAACAGATCTGCCCGCATCAAGATTTGTACTTCCAAAAAGGGGTCTCTATCGAGTAAATCGAATGCAGCCTTGGGCATCAAACCACTCCCATACAGACAATACTCTCCCGCGCCCAGCCAGTCGCCATCATTTTGATGAGTGCCCGATACATGGAGATGAAACTCTAGGTAATCTTCCGCTCCTTCCGGCTGGGCAGATAGTACCCGATCGTGCAATTGCAAATGTCCCAGTGTTACAGACAAGCCATCGCGCAGTTCTATGTTGCGCCAATAACCTTGCCCCAGCAGTGGCGGAAAGCTGCCCATAAAATCTCGATCCTCATCGGGATCTGGATGGTATGTCGGCTCGATGGCATCCATTTCGTCCATCAATTCTTCGTAGGCTGACTGAGAAATAGAAAGCGTCATGTGGTTTATCCATTCGATCGCTCTACGAATCGAGAGCTTAATGATATAATATCTTATTAACAAAGATCGGGGGTTTAAATCCCCATCCTAATAACCCAATTCTCAATTCTCAATTCATTTAAGATTCTCTAAATCATCGAGCTAAGATCTGATTCGATCGAAATGGCAATTTGTATTAATGACTATGACACTGGCCTGTTCTACAAGGTAAATAGCGACGAATTTGAGGATGTATTTGGCTTTGCGGCAGAATGCGGAGAATGGCGCGATCGCTGGCTAAGATAGTCGGACTGCCAGATTAGCCGATCGCATCTTCAATTCTTTTACGCCACTCCATTACGGTACATTTGGTGGATTACCATCGCGGATTCTATAGCGATCCTAATTGATAAACTTCGTTTATAGTACAAAAAATTATTAGATAAATTGCTCTATCAGTTGTGTATCAACAGATTGAGCTTTAAACATAAGTACTATAAAATGAGAAACTCATTTAGGATTGCTATATATGTTTTCGTCGGTTTAGCCCCGGTGGTGCTATTGAGTACTGGGTGGGTGATGTGAAAACACCGCCAGAAAACGAAGACTCGATCGGCTAGAGCGATAAATTAG
>NZ_JANPLS010000005.1:0-9511 GCF_031422475.1 Chamaesiphon sp. VAR_48_metabat_403 | reverse complement strand
GCTCGATCGGCTAAACCCGGATCTCTAATCCCCGACTTTAAAGCCATCTCCATCGCCTTCTGCGCCTGTTCTAGCTGACCTATTTGGAAGTATGCAGCGGCTAATGTATCCCAAGTTTCAGGATCTTGACGGATTTTAATTTCGGCTTGCATTAAGGCTAGAGCCTCAGTGCGATCTTTGGGTTGTCCCCATTCCATTAGCAATTGCGCCAACTCGCGCCGATGTCCGAAACCAGTCAGATCCGATCGCAATCTCTCTACCGCCAGATTCCAGGTTTGATTAGCCTTCACAGTATCGCCTTGCAAACGTTGGACTCGCGCCAACCCTCTGAGGGCGACGTGATCGTAAACTGTCGGGGCTTTTTGGTTGGTTAAAAAAAACCGATCGTATAATTCTACTGCTTGCTGTTTATCCGCAGTCCGAGTCGGATCGCTCTGCCACCGTCGGACGGATAATTCTGCCATATTTAGTAATGCTGGCGGATATTTTGGCAAAATATCTAGAGCCGATTTATATAATTCTTCCGCCTGCAGTAGCTCTCCCCGTTTATAATACAGCCGCCCTAATAACGTCCGCACCCACGCCGAGCTAGCCGCTTCCTCTGGCTCTTCGGCGACGATTGCTGCTTTAAAGTCCCGAATTGCCTCTCGATCTTGTCCCTGAGCGACTTCTACCAAGCCTTTGAGCGCGAGATGGTTCAGCGTCGGCACTTTTTGAACTAATATATCGGCAGTTTGTCTTGCCTTAATAGTATTGCCCAATGCTAGCTGAGTGGTAGTCAATAGGGATAACGATTCCGCTTTTGGGGGAAGCTTTTCGAGTAGGGCTAAGGTTTGGGTAAAATCGTGTTGGGCGGCGGCTACTTTGGCTAGCACGACAGTCGCACCATGATTTTCGATCGATAATCGAGCGAGCGATTCCTGGGCGGTTGCTTGGGCGAGTAAATACCAACTGCTTTCGCCTGTGGCGCGTGCCATTTTTAGATAAACTTGAGCTAATGAAGCTCGTTCTAATGCCGATGTCGGTTGTTGTTGAATCTGGCGTTTGTGAAAAGCGATTTCTTGTTGAAGATTTTTGGTGATTTTCCCTACTTCTGGACGTTGGAATCGATATTGCCAAGCTGGATTAATTCGGGGAGCCGAAAATACACTATAAATCGCGATCGAAACACCAATGCTAGCGAGAGCAAAGATCGCGATCGCTCGATGTGGAAATGATTTTTTGATAATAGGAATTTGCATATATGGTGATAACTTTAAAATTGAATATATAGTTCAAACAAACAACACGCCACAGCTAAAGTATGCAATTACTTTAGCTCAATCACTGGTGTCGTTTCGGCATTAGGCGTTTGGCTCTTAGGATCGATCGGCTGTGGAATGACGCTGTTACTATTATTGTTATTATTAAATAGTGGTTTGATTTCAACCCTTGCCGAGCCAATATTCATCGAGCCTTCCTTCATCTCGGCGAGTAAAATGCGCGGATCTTTATAGCCCAATCTTGGAGCCAGTAAAATGGCAATCCCGCGCGCTAATTCTGTTTTGTTTTGAGAAATTGCTTCTGCTAACGTCAGCATTAAAGTCCGGTTATCATCCAATCGCTGCTTGGTGCGATCGGCTTCTCCTTGGGCGACTTCTGGCGGATTAGGTCGCCAAGTCAAACCGAGTTGCCAGCGGACATTACTACCCGAAGTTGGCGAACCACTATTAAATCCACCGTTAAAGGAACTACTATCATTATTTGCCGAACCCAGATCGAGTTTGACACAGACACTAGAGCAATTATCCGAGCCGCTAGAGAATGAAGAAAATTGAGCGCGAACCGGGTCGGCGATCGCGATCGAGCAGATCGAGAAAAATAGAATATATTTCATGCCAATTATTTATATATCTTTTCAATTAGGAACATCATAATTTTACTTTTTAATCGATTTAAACCAAGCCGCTTGACCGTAAAAATCGACCTTATCTATAAATAAGTTCCAAATAGTGCCATCTACAATCTGAAATTCTGTCCCAGTTTTGCTCACCCGAATGCCGTTGTAATTATCGAGATAATTATGAATTTTGACTCGTTCCATCATTGCCGCTCTGGCAGATCGATCGACTAGTTTGGCAGTAGTACTAGAGTGCATAGTCGTCAACTCTGCCCAGGAAACTTCCCATAAATCTAGCACCCGTTGATTGCCATAAGTCAAAATCGGATCGGTAGTATTATCGTGACTCAAAATATAAAAATCAGCTTCAAATACTTGCTGTCCCAATTTAGCTAATGAAAATCCATATTCTTGGATGAGATCGCAACCCGTCCAGCGGTGGAGATTTTTAAGCATAATGACGACATGCTCTTGGTGGTAATTATTTTCAGGCGCAGGCGGAGAAAGTGGAGATCCAATCATTTATTTAGGTGCTTGAATAGTCAAATTGAGGCGACTGGCAGCGATGCAATGTCATCCGCACCATCTAACATGAGCTGTGTAACTGCTGTATATGCCTCGATCCAGGCTTGTTTTACTTCGATCGTCCAACCGTTGCCCAAACAGGATTCTAGCGACTTGAGGAGGCTATTTCCGACCATTGGATAATGCTGGGGCAACACGCCATATTTAATATGTCGGGTACCTAAACCTTTGAGTGTTGCTGTCAACAGATCGGGATTACGCAAATTATCGATCGTCAGTACCAATGAAGCAAACAATTTTTTGCCTTGTTCTGCCATGTGGGCGTTAGCAAATAGTGGTTCTAGTTCTGGATAGTCGGCAAACAGGTTTGCGTAAAATGTGGTGGTGAAGTCGGCACTTTGTTGTTTGACAGCATCAAGGCTTTGCTCTAATAGTTCGATGTTCATGGTTTGACAGGGGATAGGGAATAGGGAATAGGGAATCTACCTTGTATATACATTTCTGGTTAGAAGCAAAATTGGTGGAATCCCCCTGTCTTGAAAAGGTGCTTTACTTGGGGAAACCCCAAGAACGCACTTTTCGCTGTCTTGTCGGTTTTTTATTCTGGGGTTCCCCCAGAATAAAACCGCCGCTAAATCCCCCGCATCCTTGGGGGTTGGGGGATTTAGATCTCAAAACGAAGTCTACTAGACTCGTATATTAACGACCTAATTTGGCAATGCTAAATAAGGGAAATTGCCTTCCAACGGTTTGTGACCTTGAGCGGGATTGCTACCAGTTCCTTCATAAGAAACGTTATCACTCTTGACCGCGCCATTGCTTAACACGTTGAGAGTTTGGTCGATGACATCATCCTTGAGCATCCGACCGCGAATGGGGCTACCGCTGCTATTGACAGCATTCAGATAACCGCTGGCTCCAGTGGTATCGATCCGCATGACATCGGGTAAAAAGGCATTCAACAGAACTTTGGTACGCTCGTTATTATTACCCAATGCCTTGAGCGTGCGCGCGGCTTCTGCACCAATCGGGCCAGCAGCCGGACTGAGATCTGCTGTCGGCGGTACGCTATTGAAAGTAGCTAGTAAATTTTGACTGACAATTAAGCCTTCATTAATGCCGGGACGACCTAAACGTTCTACTTGTTGGTACTTACCAGTTGCGGGATCTCGGAGCGAAATTGTCTCCCAGATATCATAGATATTAGTACCAGCCGAACTATTCGGATTTTGGAGAAATTGCTGAGGTATCCGCGCAACAATTGTATTGACGTTATAACCTTTGGCAAAATCTAAAGCTTGGTTAGCCGGACGGAACCCAACACCAGGGCCAGTGCCTAATGCACCAGCACGGACGCGGAAGAATTGTTCGACATCAAAGAAGAACGGATCTTCGCGCAAACCTGCAAAAACGGCAATTTTGGAGCCACCACCACCTAATTGATTGACAATCGGTTTTTCAGAATTTAAGGGTGTCGTACTCAGATTTGTGGCAGAGACTTCTTTACCATCTTTAATGACGGTAAATTTAATTTGCTGCTGGTTACGATCGTTTGGTGGTGCAAATTCAAAGCGTAAGGTAATATCTTCTTGTCCGGTTGGAGCTGCATCTTTATTAGCAACGCGAGTTAGTTTAAACTCGTAACGGGCATTGGTACTAAAAAAGTATTGTTGACGAGCGACAGATCGGGGATTGGTATTCATTACTAAGACCAAATCACCTGGTGCTGCATTCGGGTTTTGATCTTGTTCGCGAAATGCATACAAGTCAGTCAAACTCAAACTGCGACTTCTGACATCGGTGTCGCCATCATCATGATCTGAAGCCATTAGGTATCGAGGCAAACTAGTTGCACCTAAAATAATTCCCACGGCGACGCTACCCAAAACTAGCGATTTTTTCCAATTAATGCGACTGAATTTAGGCATTGAGACTAACATATACGATTCTATAGATCCTGATAAAGTGGATAATTTTGTCGATTCATCTAGATATACGCTGCTACTTTAAGAATGGATCTCTTATCGATCGAGATTTTTCCAAATTACGCCTGCTGCTGGTCGATGGTGGCGTTCTATCGCTTTGTCGTCGCTGGAATATAGCTCAGATATAGTTACATCGGGTTCGGGATCGGGGGTGGCAGATATTGAATAAAGATCGGCAAAAAGCTCTAAGAAGTGTCGGATCTCTGCTAGAAATTGAGTAGGATTTTCCACGACTATTTACCCCCGATTCATAATTGAATGATTAATGTCAAGAATGCGTTAGCTGCACCCACGCCGCCAAAATAAAGCCCAGTAGCTAATCCAGCTTGGTTAGCTGGCAGTCTACTCAAACACCACGGAATTTGAGCGACTAATAATAGCCCCATTGCAATTCCGCTGGCGATCGCAATCCAGATCGGGATCGATAGTAATAATAGCCCTATTACAAATCCAATTCCACTGGAAATCGCCATCTCGAACGCGATCGATAGTAAATAAAAACTAGCGGATAAGCTGACCCCGATCGCAATTGAAATAGAGAGTAAGCTCACGAGCATCGATCGATTCAGTCCCCATTTTCTGACTTTCGATTCTAATGGTATTGCCGCGATCGCACAGACTAATAACATCCCCGCTGCAATATATTCAGCCGGAACGATCGGTAAGGTTGTATGTAATTTCTGAGGACAAATCCTGAGTAAGATATTTATCAACAACCCAGCAATACTACCAATTCCAAAGATTTGCAGCCATTCACCGTGCCGATCTTTAGCAGCTAAAATTCGCGGCTGGCTTGAATGTGCGCCCGAAATATTTCGATCTCGATCGATATTTGAATCGTTGGCGAAGCCTCTCTGAGAGAGAATCGTCATTTGAGGATCGGCAGACCACAATAAGACCGCTCCACCCATTAACATTACTGCACCTAATAAAAATGTATTTGCAGCACCCAAAAATTCGATCGCTCGACTAAAGATCGGGCCGATCGCACCCACTAAACCAACGACAAAAGTTAGAATCGAATTAGCTGCTGGCAAAGATTCTGTCGGGGCAAATTGTCGCAGTAGCGAAATTACTGGCCCTCGGAAAATAATTGTTGCGATGATCCAAAAACTCATCATTACGGGAATAATCCACCGTAACCCCAGGGGAATATTGCTATGTAATAACAACCCCGTCGCGACAAATAATAAGCCTGCTAATGTAATGCCTACAGAAATTCCTGGCAACCGACTGCCAATCCGACGCAGCGATCGATCGGATATCGATCCGGCAAAAGGTTCGATCGCCGCACCCAAGAAACCTTGAATTATCCCTAAACTTTGCGCGAGTTCGATAAACCCCAATTTAGTCAAGATGACTGGCTGATAAAAATTATATGCCATCCAACTAAAGACGATCGCAGCGAGTAATGCTGCCAATCCCCAAACCTGCCGCCAGAGGACGCGATGATATGATGTGTTCATAATGTTCTGGGCTGCGATCGAAGCTGGGGATAGGGGATAGGGAATAGGGGATAGCGGATAGTAATTGGTAAAGATAATCCAAAATCCTGTCTTGACCCAAACACATGCGGAGGAAACCTCCGCGTGATTTGGGTCGCAAAATCCAAAATCTAAAATAATTACTGGCTTAATGGAATTTCCAATAAATCTCTAACACCTGTCAAACCCTGAACGATAAAGAATAATAGTGCGATGCAATTGAGAATAATATGAGCATTTCGCCAGCGATTGGTGCGATCGCGATGAATTTCTGGCAACATTGCCATCGCACAGACTGTTAAAATTGCGGCTCCCAATCCATAATAAAAATGCGAAACAAACCACTCTTTTTCGCGCCGATAAATTCCATCCTGACAGCCCAGAATTATTAGTCCCATACTGGTAAGAGTGGCAAAAACTGCCCGCCAGGAGCCTTGTTTTGCCCGATCGATACACATAAAAGTCGCGATCGTCCCCCCATACATTAAGACGATCGAACCACTGGTCGGGTCACCCGCCCAGTGGGGTGGGTAGATCTCCGCCGCAACTCAAATAACTGTCTGACGAGGTAGGAGATGGGGACTTTATTTGAAAATCTAAATCCCCACCGCCAAGAATGCGATCGAGTACCATTCCTTTCTACTAAACTTTCAACACCCAAGCCGATCGGGTATTGGCATTGAAGAAAGAAGCAGGTACGATCGCGATATCTACACCCAGCGATTTAAAGGCGGCGCGAATTGCAGTAGCATGAGCAGCTTCATTAGTACCGATACTGGCTCCAGCAGTGATGAGCGCGGGAGTTTTGAGCTTGGCTGCTTCGAGAGTATAAGCAATGGTGGCATCAACTTCGAGCGCAAGCGCGAGTTTGGCGATATTGACATCAGAATCGATATTGCCTTCACCCGCCTTAATGTAGGAAGAAAGATCGTAGCTAGCTTCTGTTTTTACGGGAGTACCACCCAAGCTTCTGATGGCTTTGCTGAGGACATCTCGGTGCGCCTGATGATCGGTGAGATTGGCACCAGCAACAGCTAAGACAGCCTTGCCAACAGCAGTATCAGTCAGCTTGCCAGCCGCAAATTTATACGCCCAGATTGCCTGATGTTCGTAGTAGAGTCCGTTATTCAAGACGGTAATATCATTTTTCTTGGCTTGAGCCATTGTGCTTTTATCGAGCATTGCTGCTTCTGCCACCTGACTGACTGCGGGAATGGCAAATGCGGTAGCTAATCCAGCGGCTGCGCCAGTGAATAAGATGCCACGTCTGGAAACTTTGTGAGCTTGACGGGTAACAGCTTGAATTAGTGATTCGTTAGTGTCCATGCGATGGGGTTGCTCTCTAATAATTAATGAACTTTCCTACATATACGCGAGTCGTCTTCATTTGGATCTCTCGCTCGTCGAAACTATTTCGATCTTTGGGTTATGCGACAACAATACCTAAAGATACTCGAACCTGGGCGAGTGGCACTTCCCACATCGATACCCAATCGATACCAAATAAAGGCTGCGCGGCTTTTCCCATCGTCCAGCCAGTGGTGAGTGCCGTCATATATCCATCGGCAGCTTCAATGTTGTAAATCGAGGCTTTAAGCAGATTTTTAGTCAGTAGTGCCATCCAAAATCTCGATAATTGCAGTTGGGCAATACAAAATGCTTGTACCTGAATCTCGCCGAGCATACTAATTGGGCTACCCGTCACCACATGCCAAATATCGTGGGTTTCGCGGATATGAGTGTCAATGAATTCGGCGGCACTCGTCGCAGGTTTGGCTACTAAATGTTGAAGCTGATGGCTAAACATATAGTCGGCATAATGGTAGCCTAAAGTATCGACTGGTAATTGATGTAAGGCAGCTAAATCGATCGCTGCTAAGGGTTGGTGATGGGCTAAAGCGCGCTGGCTGTGGGGAAATTGCGAAAGATATTCGATCGTCAGGGCTAAACTTTGAGGATCGCCGCTGATTTCGAGCAGTCGATCGATCTCTGTAAAATCACCATCTTTTGCTTGTGTGATGGCAACCATACTAGAGAGCATCGATTGTTGCCAAGTATCTGGTTTTTCAAGAGTAATTAACATAGTCAAAGATGGTTAATAGTGAGCTGTACTTATAAATACGTTCTTCCCAAACAAATGGATCTCTAAATCTTTACTTTGGGGAGAATCTTGAAGCGATCGAATATTTCAACCAATGAGATCTATTTCTAAATACATTCTCCTCGAACAAATAGATCTCTAAATCTTTACTTTGGGGAGAATCTTTGAAGCTAGTGAATATTCGATCGCAGTTTTAACTCCCAAAGTTGAAGCCAATTCCAGCCAGGATACCCACATCAGCCTGACGATTATCTGGAAAACCAGCATTGAGGCGAATTGTGCCTGTAAGATTTTTAGAGACGGGGATATCGATTCCACCAGAAATTGCGGGACTAATAGATAAACCGCGATCGTATCTCAACATCGCACCACCACCAATAAACGGCGAAACGATCGTTTGTCCGGCACCGTTACGAATGGGGAAATCGGCACTGACAATCACCATCGAAGTGGCGGCTCCACCACCAAATAAAATCGTCGCATCGTGGAGCGAAAGGCTATCTGAGAATCTAACTTTAGTTAGAATTGCTACGCCACCCGTGCCGAGGGCAGTTGTATTACCGCCTAACCCGATTGCGCTACCGATACCGATATAGCCATTATTTTGATAACCGACATTTTCTGCTGGCGGAGCCGACTCAGCCACGACTGGAGATCCGCCCACAGCAATCAGGCTAGTTAAACAGCAGAGCGTAAGTGGTAAAAACTTGGTGAAGGATAGGGACATTGGGATTATTGGTAACAACTATTAGGGTATACGCCCAAACATTGCTGGTGGATCTATCTCCGTGTAAACCAGTGCTTCCTCAGCCAAAAGATGTAATTAGGTGCTATTGAGATCCATTCGATCGCCAGCAGCGTATAACCATTCAAATCGATAGAATCCACCCCTCGATCTCGTCTAGATAACGATCGATGAATGTGGTTTCGATCGCAACTTTGCCTAAAATATTTTTTCGTTGAGAGCTATTAATAGAGGTTGAGTGCGTAAATGAATCAAAATTCTGAGGGTATTTATCTAACCTCATTCCAACGTCAAATGTTGACAGAAAATCTTCGAGCCGAAGTTCCTAATTCCTATCGACAACGATTGGAGATCGTCCTTTTAACAGATCGTGGCAAAACTCCAGCCGAAATTTGTCGGATCTTGGGATGCTCTGCGGCTACGGCTAGTCGGTGGATGCAGCTTACCAAGGCTGGCTTGGCGCATCAGTATCTCGATTGCCCGGTGGGACGACCGAAATTGATTACAGATGAATATATCGAATTTCTACGGGAGTTGCTGCAACACAGTCCCCAAGATTACGGTTATCCCTTCAAGACTTGGACTGTGGGCTGGCTGGGGAAACATATTGCCAAGGAGAAGGGGATAGCAGTCAGTCACAGCCATCTCAAGCGGGTGATGCGGGAATTGGGATTATCGACGAGATCGAAGCCCAAGCAGCAGTCTAGCCAGTCTAGCGCGAATATTTCGATCGCCGATCTGCCAGATCGTACCCTGACTGCCAACGAAGAATTACCCGAACTTAATTTATTT
>NZ_JANPLS010000004.1:0-4040 GCF_031422475.1 Chamaesiphon sp. VAR_48_metabat_403 | reverse complement strand
GATGGAAGAAGAATTCCAAGAATATGTTGAATTAATAAACCATAGACCAAGAAAATCACTTGACTATAGAACACCTTATGAGGTATTCTTTTCTGTACCAGTATAGCAGCGTTGCACTTCAGTTTTGAATTGGCCGATGCTGATAAAATCCCTGGTGCAAGCGCTGACTTTAATGCTTTACCAAATCAAATTGAGAAACCTGTTGATGAAGGTGGCTTAAAGCTGATTCAGTATGAAAAAGATGAAATGGATAAAGCTGCTGAAGGGAAAGATAAACAAAAGACAATAGGTCAGATAGAAACTTTAGCTGGAGTACTACATCTTCTACCAACAATAACCGGAAACGTGGAGCCTTTGGGTGTGGGAGCCAGTGTGTCTTATGGTGGAACTTTGCTTGGAGCTGCGGCGCAAGCAACTGCAAAATACCTACAAATTGAAGCTAGTGACTTAACTTATCAATCGAGTAATGCGGGGCGCAAAGCAGGCTTCCTACGTCAGTTGCAAGATAGAATTCAGCAAGCCAATATTGCTGGCTACGAAATCAAAAACATCGACAAACAGATATTGACCCAACAAATTCGGATTAATATCGCCAACCAAGAGATTACTAACCAGCAAAAAAATATCGACAACTCTCAAGAAGTCGAAGAGTTCTTACGAAATAAATATACCAACGAAGAACTCTATACCTGGATGGAAGGCCAAATTCAAACTCTTTACTATCAGGCTTACACCCTAGCCTATGAGCTAGCCAAAAAAGCCGAAAAAGTCTTCCGCTTTGAGCGAGGAATGACAAATTCCAACTTCATCCAGTTTGGCTACTGGGATGCAGCTCGTAACGGATTACTGGCCGGTGAACGACTATATATTGGCCTCAAACAACTTGAAGCCGCCTACCAAGAAAAACGTGGTTATGATTACGAAATCACCAAACACATCTCCTTACGGCAAGTTAATCCATTGGCATTGATGAGTCTCAAAAAGGATGGAACCTGTGAATTTGCTTTACCGGAAGTCTTGTTCGATATGGATTATCCCGGCCATTACATGCGCCGCATCAAATCCGTAGCCTTGACAGTACCTTGTGTTGTCGGTCCTTACACCAGTCTGAATTGCACCTTCCGGCTTGTCGAACACAAGTTTAGAATTAGTGCCATAGCCAGTGATAATAATTATCTAGAAAAAATCGAAGAAACTGACGATCGGTTTAGTACTGTCAATGTGCCCATTGCCGCCATTGCTGGCAGTACCGGGCAAAATGATAGCGGCGTATTTGAACTCAACTTCAAAGATGAACGCTACCTACCTTTTGAAGGTGCTGGTGCCATTAGTAAATGGCGATTGGAACTCCCCAAAGAATTTAGGCAATTTGACTATGACACTATTTCAGATGTAGTTGTGCATATTCGCTATACCGCTATGGAAGGTGGTGACAACCTCAAGGCAAATGCTGCCAAATCCGTGCAAGATTACATCAAAAGTGTTGAGAATTTAAGCAAGGAGGAGGGTCTATTTGCAGCTTTCGATCTCAAGCATGAATTTGCAGCAGAGTGGCATAAGGCCATGAGTTCACCTGAGGCTGATCGAGTCATCATGCTGAATAATTTGCATGAGCGGCTACCTATTTTCGCTAAAGGTCGAGGCCCCGAAAAGATCAAAGCTACTGATTTATATCTGTTTCCGCTAATAGATTCAACAACTTCTATTGGTATACAGGGACAAGAAGATTCAATGATAACTTTCACCAAAGGTAATAAGTATCTATCGATCAATGGTAATGATAAAGGATTATTTATGAGTGACTGGCAGTTGAAGATTGCAGGAGCAAGCCCAGACAGACTTTGGCTAGTTGTAAGATATACTTTGTCCGAAAATAGCTGAGGGCACAGATTTTATGCCCTCAGCTATTTTCGTTGGCAAGTAAGTCTTGTATCCATATGCAACTCAAGTTGGAAGAAACGGACAAATTCTATAGTTATATCACCAAAAAACAGGAGGAACATGAAATCAACAGAAATATCAGCAAACTCACCACAAGCTTTCGAGTCTGTTTTTGAAGGTTTTGCAGTGTGGGTTAATGGATCTACATCCGCATCGACATTGCAAGAATCATTATTATCACAACTTGGCTCTGACTGGGTCGTTACACCCTTCGGCAGTCATTCAGATAGCAGTCCCAATGGTTTTAACATCACTTCCGTAGAGCGTCAGTTATCTATAGCAGAAGCATGGCAAATCTCTCGCCAGTTGAAAACTCTACCAGACATCGTTTATGCGGAGCCACTATTTGAGGTCGCCATTTCAGGCCGCCCTGATTGGAATAACACAACTCTAAATTTACTGACAACCGATCCTGATGCAGCAGCTCTTTATCCTGAATCCTTAATATTTGGAGAAGAGTCGCACTTGACTGAAAGCAATGACCCAGAATGGAGCTTGAATCAAATGCGTATTCTTGAAGCATGGGCGCGCTTCTTCTCAGATCCAACCAAGCTTCCAGGGCAAGGAATAGTCATCGGACATCCAGATACAGGCTATCGGCCTCATCCAGAAATCCTGGCAAACTTATTAGTTGCTCAGGGCAAAGATTTCCTCAAAAATGACTTAGATTCCACAGACGAACTCGAACGGCCTAATGGAGTACTTATTTCTAATCCAGGGCACGGGACAGCAACATCTAGCGTCATTATTAGCCCACAAGGCGATCAAACTCCAGGTAATAAGAACACAAAATTTGTGACTGGGGTTGCCTCAGGAGCCAAACTTATTCCTCTGCGCGTCACTTATTCCGTCGTTTTGCTGGGCATGATGAAGCTTGCTCAATCCATTTATTATGCAACCGATCAAGGTGCCCACGTAATTTCTATTAGCTTGGGTGGTTTGGGATCTCTATTTTTAAGATCTGCAATTGCATATGCTCAAAAGAATGGGGTCATCGTTGCAGCAGCAGCCGGAAATGTCGTCAGATTTGTAGTGTGGCCTGCTGCTTATGACGAAGTTATTGCTGTAGCTGCTAGCAACGCCAAAGGTGAAACCTGGAGTGGTTCTTGCCGTGGCAAGAAAGTAGATATAACCGCTCCTGGAGAATCTGTTTGGTGTGCAGCATCTAAAAAAGATAATGATGATAGTGTTACACGAGGAAAAGGAACGTCTTTTTCTGTTGCAGAGGTAGCCGGGATCGCAGCACTATGGCTGTCATATCATGACAGACAAAAACTCATTGAAAAGTATGGGGTCGAAAATATTCCAGCCTTGTTCAACTATATGTTAATAAAAAGCTGTAATCTTCCAACAGGCTGGGATACCAATAATTTTGGAGCTGGGATCGTAGATGCCGAAAAGCTATTGGCAACCCCACTACCAGATAATATTAACGAAATAACACCACCTCTGCTGCTAAATTTTGAGGAGAGATTTTCATCACAGGCAGACGAAATGGAGATATTAAAGCAGTTGTTCGGTGAAAATGCTTCCGAAATCCTATTGCAACAAGGCACCAACAACTTTGATTCTGATATCTTAATAGAAGAAAACCTAGCAAAATTGTTGGGAAGTAATAAGACTGATTTACCACTTCGCTTAAAAGAGGTAGGTCAGGAATTAGCTTTTAATTTTGCTACCAATCCAGATCTTTACAATACATTTCTTGATGAAATTACTCAACAAGAAACTGATGGTGATTCTGATTTTCTAGATAGTGACAACATTCAATCCTCACGAGAAATATTGATGACAAAGAAAATATCTCAGGAGCTGAAACAAGGGTTGCAGCAAGTGTAAATCTTAGTCTGAAATCTGATTTTCCAAAACGTATAATATCATGGTAAAAATCTCCTGCGAAGTAAAGTGGAATGACACAGGCATAGACCTGATCCAAGGTCGTTATTATAAATGCACTACAAATGGCTTGTGGAAAGACTGGTTTATTGAGTGTTCTGCCGATGGCTACTCAAATTTCCTTCTAAACATTTTAAGCTGGACAAAAAGAAATCCAAAATTCAAATGGGGCCAATTCAAAACTGAAGTGCAACGCTGCTATA
>NZ_JANPLS010000003.1:0-9343 GCF_031422475.1 Chamaesiphon sp. VAR_48_metabat_403 | reverse complement strand
CGGCAAAACTGTAGCCATTATCGGTTATGGTTCCCAAGGGCACGCTCACGCGCTCAACCTCAAAGATAGCGGCGTAAAAGTAATTATCGGTCTATACCCAGGTAGTAAATCGGCGGCCATTGCCGAAGCCGAAGGCTTAACCGTCAAAACAGTTGCCCAAGCATCAGCCGCCGCAGACTTTATCATGATTTTGCTCCCTGATGAAGTCCAACGGGATATTTATGAAAACGAGATTAAACCAAATCTGAGCGCAGGTAAAACGCTGGCCTTCGCCCACGGTTTTAATATTCACTTTGGGCAAGTCGTTCCCCCTGCCGATGTCGATGTGGTGATGATCGCGCCCAAAGGCCCCGGACATACGGTTCGCTATGAGTACCAAAAAGGACAAGGGGTACCAGCTTTATTTGCCGTTTATCAAGATGCTTCCGGTCAAGCACGCGATCGAGCGATGGCTTATGCTAAAGGCATTGGCGGTACCCGTGCGGGTATCCTGGAAACTACCTTCCGCGAAGAAACCGAAACCGATTTATTCGGCGAACAAGCAGTCCTCTGTGGCGGTCTGAGTGCCCTAATTAAAGCTGGGTTTGAAACCCTCGTCGAAGCAGGTTATCAGCCCGAATTAGCTTATTTTGAGTGCCTCCACGAAGTCAAACTGATCGTCGATCTCGTCGTTGTTGGTGGTTTGGCAGAAATGCGTAGTAGTATCTCTAATACTGCGGAATATGGCGACTACACTCGCGGCCCTCGGATCGTTACCGATGCGACTAAACTTGAGATGAAAAAAATCTTGAGCGAAATCCAAACCGGACAATTCGCCCGCGAATTCATCCTCGAAAAACAGTCTGGAAATGCAGGTTTTACCGCCATTCGTCGCCGCGAAGCCGAACACCAAATCGAATCAGTCGGAAAAGATCTCCGTGCGATGTTTAGCTGGTTGAAGAAGAACTAGGATACCGATTTAGCGCGATCGATAAATTAACAAAACCTAGATCGCCGCAATTTGTGAAGATCTAGGTTTGATTTGGTTTTAACTTGGCTGCGTCCGACACGCGATCGGCTCGGCTCAGAACAACTAAAAAGTATCTTCAGTTGTAATAGTTTTCTCCATTTCATCGGCAACTAAGCCGACAGAGCTAATAATTTTGGCTAAATTTTGACTGCTGGTATCGGCAGAAATCTTAGCATTAAAAACTACTAAATTAGTACCGTTACTAGTCTTAATTATCTCCCACGAGCCGATCTTTTTACGGTTAGATTCTTGCATCATTTTGTAGCTCATGTCTGCTGGTAACGAGCTGTTATTTTTATAAGCAAGTGCATAAACCTCCCTAAATTCCAGATTTGTATCGTTGATTTTACTTGTGTCGGAATTAATTAACACTACCTGAGTGCGGTTATCTCGACAGGGTATAAGTACTTTAAAATCGCTATCGCTGGTAATTTCATATTTTAAGCCTGCTTGCTCTAGTGCCGATCGAATCCTTGCGTCTACTTCGCCAGCACTAGCTCCCGAGCCGAGTGTCGCCAAGATAGTTGATGTTACAAGTGCGATCGCAGCAAGACTTTTGAGATTGAATGGGCGATTCATCATTTGAGTTAATTCTAGAATTGGATATCGGGGACTAGGGTAAATTAAGTCGATCGAGTCTTATTATCGTCGATCTTCGTGTCAATGTTTCAAGTAGAAGTAAATTTGAGTCGTTGGCGAAGCCTCTCTGAAAGAGAATCGATTGAATTGGCAGATCGAGAACTAGGATAGATAAAAATCCCCACCAGGAGAACCCCTAGTGAAATTCAGGTATTGCTCCACAGTATGTATTTTGAGGCTTGAGCTTGATTTCTCCATTATACTCACCCGATCTGGTCGAATCGCACCCTAAAAAGTCACTATTAGTCTGTGGCATAAGTAAAGAGACTATTGTGTCGGAAATCGGGAATCAGTCAGGTAAGCTAGTAGCCTAGCCTTCGCCGCCTAGTACTACTTCCTTCACCGCGATAAATCGATGACTCGTTTGAAATTTTAGTTAAGAATGATCTGTCATAATTGGCATACCCGATCGCAAATTTATCTCTAAGCTATGAATCATCTCTGGCAGTTATTTTTACCACCAATACTCCTAGCTGATATGAGTTTAGTCCCAATTCTAATCGTTGGGGGTGCAGTTGCTATATTTTCCTCATTAGGCGTACTTACGATCGAAGCGATCGTATTTTATCGCGGCGGCTGGACTTGGGGAAAAGCTTTCTTAGATTCATTTTTGCTTAACTTAGCTTCTACTGTCGCTGGTTACGTTCTCTATCCGATCGTGGGTGGTGTAATTATAGTGTTGACAGAAAATATTAAAGTTGCCGCTCAGATCGAGCAGATTCTGGGTTATCTATTATGGGGAATAGCATTTATTCTGGCATTTGTGGGTACAGTCGCGATCGAATATTATGTTTTAATCTTGCTAAGGGGCAAAGAAGATCGCGCTAGATTTAAGAGATCGGTAGTTATTGCTAACCTCTGGAGTTACGGGGCAACGTTGATTCTAGGCTTGACAATTTACCTCTTTTTTATGCGTGGCTAGAATTATTAAACCATCCCGGCATTTAGCTTGAAGATTAGATAGATTAACTAATGATAATTAATAAAATCGATCGAGATCGACTAATAATTATATTATTGGGTTTGGCACACGGCATTGCCGATGCGGCGGCGGGGTTATTAATAATTAGACTGGCAATGTCGCCATCTGTAGGTGCGGGTTTGACAATTTTAACCTACCAATTTTTGGCTTTTGGCACTCAACCGATCGTCGGTTTAATTATCGATCGACATCATCGCGCTCGTGCGGGGGTAATTATATCTTTATTAGCAACAGCAGTCGGATTATCAGTGCGATCCATTTCTCCCAGCCTGACAATTTTACTCGCAGGTTTGGGTTCGGCGGCGTTTCATGTCAGTGCGGGATCGATCGTGGCTGTAACGGCAAAAAAATCGATCGTCCCGTTTGGTTGGTTCACCGCACCTGGTGTCGTGGGATTGGTATTGGGCGGTACTTTAGCGTTAAATACTCCATCGGATAATTATATTCTGGCAGCACTCGCGGCGATCGCCCTCTCGCTCAATCTACTGCTCCCATCCCAATCGAGCCTGGAGCGACTGCTAGATCGTCCTGAACCGAGTGAATTGGCAATTCCACTAGCAGGGAAAGAAGGCATCGGTTTGTTGCTCTTGGGGGCAATTGCGGTGCGCTCGCTAGTCTGGAACTTAGTTGATGCAGTCCATCAAAGCGATCGCCAGATTTTACTCTACCTCGCGCTAGCGGCAGGAGCTGGTAAGATAGCTGGTGGTATTCTAGCCGATCGGATCGGCTGGCGACAATGGGGGACGATCGCACTTATTGGTGCGGCAATTTGTCTCAATTATGGCACCCAGCGACAGGAATTACTATTATTAGGAGTAGCTTTGCTCCAATCTGTCACCCCGCTGGCACTAGCCGCGACGATTTCGCTGTGTCCCGGACTTCCAGCGACCGGATCGGGACTAGCCTTAGGTTTGGCGATCGCGATCGGCGGAATTATTTGCATCATCTTACCACCATCGCTCTCAACTACTAGTTATTCAAGCGCGATCGTCTTGGTAGCTCTAGGATTACTACTATCGGCAATTGTCAATCCAGCAACTCACACGAGACAATAGCTCATCTAAGATCCACCCTATTCCCTATCCCCTAGCTATTTGTTACAAAAATCGGGAAAAACGTTATCTGCGACTAGTTTCGATGCGGAGAACGATAAAATAGATACCTATAAGTAAAAATATCTTAATTACTAACTTTGGAGTATCGCTCCTTTCTTTTTTACTACTATGCCAAGAACCCAGAAAAACGATAACTTCATCGACAAAAGCTTCACCGTGATGGCAGACATCCTCTTGAAGATCATGCCCACCAACAAGCGTGCTAAAGAAGCTTTCGTCTACTATCGCGATGGCATGTCTGCTCAAGCTGATGGCGAGTATGCTGAAGCTCTCGACAACTACGAAGAAGCTCTGCGACTAGAAGAAAGTGATTACGATCGCAGTTATATTTTGTACAATATGGGCTTGATCTACGCCAGTAATGGCGAACACGAGCGCGCACTGAAGCAATACTTTCAAGCCGTAGAACTCAATTCTCGGCTGTGTCAGGCTCTGAATAACATTGCGGTAATCTATCACTACCAAGGCGAAAAAGCCGCAGATGAAGGCGATCTCACCGCCAGCGAAGCCTTATTAGGCAAAGCCGCTGAATACTGGATTCAAGCCATCAAAATCGCCCCCAATAACTACATAGAAGCCCAAAACTGGCTCAAAACCACCGGACGCTCTCAGCTAGATATATATTTTTAAAAGTGAATAGTGGATAGGTTTTAGGCTTTAGCGAAGATCTACCCACCCCACTGGTCGGGTCACCCGACCAGTAGCCCTACGGGCACCCCTCCTTGGAGGGGATTTTCCTTACTCCTTACTCCCCAAATCCCATGCTCGATCGCGAACAAGTCCACAAAGTCGCTCTCCTCGCCCGATTGGAACTAACTCCAGAGCAAGAAGAAAAATATGCCGTGCAGATGAGTAGTATTCTTGACTACTTCGAGCAACTAAGCGAACTCGATACCACCGATGTCGAACCCAAAACTAGAGCGATCGATATGAATAATATCACCCGCTCCGACGATCGATCTGCTTATCAAAATCTCGAAGGTATCTATGCCGCCGCACCCGATCGCGAAACTGATTTTTTCAAAGTACCAAAAATTATGACCTAGCCATCTTTATAAAGCAATTTACGCTACCATTGAATACTGTCGATATTTAGTAGAGAAAAAATCGTGGCTCATTCGATCGTTACCAATGTTTGTGAGGGTATAGCTGACTGTGTGATGGCGTGCCCCGTCGCCTGTATTCATGACGGCCCAGGCAAAAATACACTCGGTACGGATTG
This sequence comes from Chamaesiphon sp. VAR_48_metabat_403, assembly GCF_031422475.1. Lineage (NCBI taxonomy): Bacteria > Bacillati > Cyanobacteriota > Cyanophyceae > Gomontiellales > Chamaesiphonaceae > Chamaesiphon > Chamaesiphon sp. VAR_48_metabat_403. Next base: position 4,376 of record NZ_JANPLS010000003.1, on the reverse strand, counting down.
GTATTGGATTGATTTTTCGACCTGTATTGACTGTGGAATTTGTATCCAAGTTTGCCCGATCGACGGTGCAATTTTACCAGAAGAACGACCCGATTTACAAAGTACACCTAGTTAGTTTTTGTCCGATTCAGAATGGCGATCTTACGGTCGCTATTCCAACATTTTATATAATATCGCTCTGCCATCAAGTTTGATGGCAGAGTAATACCAAATTAAGTTTACCAGACGACAGATCGGCTCCTCCCCTTTAGAAGGCTACGGTGTATACACAAGTCGGCTGGGCTTCGTTTCTAGATCTAAATCCCCCAACCCCCTTAAAAAGCTACGGTGTAGACACAAGTCTGTTGGACTTCGTTTCTAGATCTAAATCCCCCAACCCCCTTAAAAAGGGCAGGGGGATTCCCACCAATTTCGCTTCGAGCTAGAGAGTGTATACACGGTAGCTTTTTAAGGGTGATTTAGCGGCATTTTTAGATCTAGGGTTCCCCCCGTTGGCGTAGCCTCTCCGACAGGAGATATAAAAAAACGACAAGACAGCGAAAAGTGCGTTCTTGGGGTTTCCCCAAGTAAAGCACCTTTTCAAGACAGGGGGATTCCCACCAACTTCGCTTCTCACCAGAGATGTGTATACACGATAGCTTTAGAAGGGGAGGTTGGGTGGGGTAAAGATCTGTCGCTTTAACTCTTTAAATTGGTCTAATTTTATAGAGCTAGGTCGAAACTAAATATGACAATTAACCCAATCCTAAAGTAAAATCGATCTTTCTAGCCCAATTGGGAAAATCGATGAACGGATTGCGATTTCCTTGTTTTTTAAAGATTGCCATATTTCGATGTTTTTCGTGTTCGGTAACGGCAAAATCTTGATGCCATCGCAACAATGTTTCTAATCGATCGGCTTTATATTCATTAATCGCGTTATTTATTTTGCCGGGATACCGCAATAAAAAGTACAGGGTAGCTCTCGCCGCCTCTCCTTTACCATTACCAGGTTCAAACTTTGACTCGCGGCGTTCGGATTTACCACAGTTACTCATAATTACTTCTTCAAAATCTAGAAAATCAAAGTAAGGAGTATTCCCTCGAAAGGTATTACACTTAACTTCGCAGGTAAATAAATGATGTAAATCACCTCTCATCGGTTCTTGTCGATCGAACCAAGATTGAGGCACGACATGTTCGCAATTATAAGGCATTTGCGCTTCTAATAAATCTAACTCCTCCCGGAAATTCTCCATTTGACTAGATGATTCGACTTTCATCATTTCCTGAATCCGATTATTTCTGAGCCGATCGATTTGTAAGTCTTCTCGAATAATTTCTTCTGGCGTATATTCTAGTTTTGAATAAATACTGCGAATCTTGAAATCTGGTTGTAGATCGACCCAAGGATAAAGTTGAATGTTTGGTTTGTAGCGTGGCTGACTAGTATGAGTATTAGTAAGTAACTCTTTTAACTTCCCAAACAATTGCTGGGGATCGAGGGTATTTGCAGCGGTAATGAGACTACCGTAATAGCTATCTCGATTTCGCTCGTCCGTAACTCGATCGTAGTAAGGAATCGTACCTCGACGTACCTGTTCTAAGAGTTGCATTTCTTGTTGCAACGGTGCGTTAGTACCGATAAATTGCTGTAATTCATCGCTACTCGATCCGCTGGAAATCGTAACGGCTGATGGTGTGGCAGGTAAACCGATTTGTCCGAGACTGACAGTTACTTGTAATGGAATAGTCCAAGTAATGCTCCGATCGCGTTCTGAAGATTCAAAATTAGACATAGTTTTAGTTTGTGGATCTAAAGACAATTCGGTTGGAGTAGCTGGTGCGAGATCGAATAGTCGATCGCGCAATTGTTTTTGTGCGATGGTCAGATTTTGTTGTTTTAAATGTCCGACGATCCGACTGATGCGGACTCCTTCATTGGCGACCCATTTCACCCGCGATTCCCCCATGTCTGGCTGCCAAATCCGACCATCGACAGTCAGAATATTGCCCAGATTATCTCGTGCGGGTACGCCAGAATGATGCAATCCCACTAATTCCCATCGATCGTTAAATACGGGCGCGCCAGAAGAGCCAGGAGCGGTGTCTGTGAGGTAGTGGAGAAAGTCATCTAATAAATCTACTACTCGATTTTCGCGAAGGGCTAATTGTTTGGGTTCGCCAGCCGGATGCTGGATGATATTGACATATTCACCGATAATGACTTTACCCTGTTCCTCAATTAACGGATTCCACCCAAAACTAGATACGGCTGGTCGATCGCCAGAACTCTCTTTGACAGCAACGATCGTGTAATCTAGTTCTCGATCGGTCGCGAAGAAAGTATCTGGATCTAGCTCGTAGCTCTGAGCCGATCGCATTGTGCCATCGAGATCGCTTTGATAATTGAACTCGATCTGACTGAGCCGAGCCGCTTGACTGGTTGATAGGACGTGATTGTTAGTCATCAGCAATCGGGGGGAAACCATCGATCCAGTTCCATACCCCGTCACCCGCAGACTATTACTGCGAATAATTACTCGACCGACAGATCGAGCCACCCGCAAGGCATATTCTAAGTAACTAACGGGCATCAAATCATTTTGACCGAGTACCCGCTCTTGAACTAACTGCCGAAATTCATCGGGAGCAAGCGATTGGACTCGATCGGCTGTAACTTTCTGACTTTCAGCGATCGTCATTCGTGCCAACGGATGATTGGCAATTCTTGTTAATAGCTTTGCGACCCGTTCTGGCGTATCTACATCGAGCGGACTAGTATCGCTCAATTTTTGTAAATAAGCATTCCGCTGCTGCTCTCGTTGTTGATAACGGGTAACTGTTGCTTGGATGATGCGCTCGTCAATTGCCATACACTCGTCCGCCTGTGAGTAGCTAAAGTTAGTTAAAGTCTCGGTTTACGATAGACGTTTCCGTCTCGAACGTAAGGAAGAAGCCGATCTCATAAAATTAAATTCAACTTGAGCAGCATCGGTGTTGAGAATTCGTGCCACAGTAGCTGCTACGGTAGCATTATCGTCATCAAAAGCTCCATGTTTTTCCGATCTTGAAGCCTGTGCCGAGCCTGCGGCTTCATGATTTGGGCTTAAAATCCAATCGAGGCGATCGGCTGCTAATAACTGTTGAAAAGATTGATGATTTTTGATAAATTTCTCCATGCCTAAAATTGGTTCGCCATCTCTGGCTAGCGGAATGCGCGGTTGTGATTCAAAGGCATTTGAGATCAGGTACAGCAGAGATTTGTTGTAAATCGCGGCACAATTATCGTCTTGCTCGGCGGTATCGGTGAGTGTAAATAGCGTGAATCGATCGATTTGTTTGCTGTCGATTGCGGGCTGGTAATATCGATCGAACAGGTCGATATTACAGGCTGGTGCCCATAGCGTACAGGACTCGATCGGCAAATTATAACCTGCCAGCCCTTTTAAATGACCGCTGGCAATTTTCCCCTTTGTCGTTAACAGCTCGACAATGGGGGCATGGAAAATAGCTCCCGCACTATGTCCCACGACATGGATCTCCACATCTTCGTCCCGCACGAGTTTAACAAGCTGTTCGATGGCTAATCGCGCGCCGCCAGATGGGTTGGCAGTAGCACCGATCGCATTTTCTTTCATCTCATTCCACATTACCCGACCAGGGCCGCGCACTAACGGTTCTAGCGCATCATCGAGTCGATCGAGCAGAAAATCTTTAGCATCATCCAAAATCCCTTCCGGTCGGCGACGGCGCAGCGATTCCCCTAAAATATTAGTTAGTGTCGTCCAGAAGTCGCTATGCCAAATAAATGAGATTGGATAGATTTTTAGATCGAGTAGTGTCGCCCGATAGTCGGCTAGTCGCTGTACGGCAGAATTTTCATCAACTAGTCCGCCATGCGCGTATAACAAGATCCGTTTTTTCGTCCAGCCTTGGGTAATCCGGGGAAAATCGGTTTGGAAAATACTCTCGATATCTTCGGGTGATGTGCCAAAATCCCCGCCTGCTTTTAATAGTCCATCGTTACCAAGGCTGATAATATGGGGTCTGAGATCGGCAAATGATAAGACTAACGGATTATTCGCTGCGGCTGAATGACTAATTGCCGTAGGTAAGTTCCGATTCAACTCAACTGCCGCACCTAAACGACAAACCCAAATATCATTGCCATTTATTAACCAATCATCGTAGGAAATACACGCAAATCCATTTAAGCCCCATTCCTTTCCCCAGGAGTTTTGAATCCAAAACCCTCGATCGTCATAAGCGACGATGGCAAATGCATGACCGCCTAAGATTTTAGCCGTTAACGGGATCGAACCTGCGGTAGTAATCTGATTCCAGCCCTCATGAACGGTGGCAGTTGCATATAAAATCCCCACTTCCGCGATGGC
>NZ_JANPLS010000002.1:0-11785 GCF_031422475.1 Chamaesiphon sp. VAR_48_metabat_403 | reverse complement strand
GATAACTAAATCGATCTCCCAATCTTTCCACGGTAAGTTATCGGGGTTGCGATCGGATACGCATTTGATCGTCTTGCCATTCACAGTAATCGTATTGTCGTCAGCACTGATATCTGCATCGAATTTGCCCAACATGGTGTCGTATCGAAGCAAGTGTGCGTTGGTGCGAGGATCTGAAGTATCGTTAATACCTACAACTTCGATGTGGCTATTCTTCCTGCCTAGCCAGCACCGCATAAAATTCCGTCCGATCCGCCCAAACCCATTGATCGCTACTCTAATCACAGCCTCTTGCCCTCTTGTTCTAAACTTCTAGTTTTATATACCAGTGATAAAACTAGATCGTACCGCAAACTATACACATCTCTAACTTTATGGATGTCAGAATCGGGACTTTTTTTATTATCGGCTCGCAAATTAATAAAAGATGGGACTGGGGGACTGGGGAACTGAGAGACTTAAAAATCGAGATCGATTAACCTGTGACGATCTCCATCAGATGCCAATCGACACCGCTCATTCGCCAGCACTAGATTTAGATAAAGCGCAGCGGATGGCGGATTTTTGGCAGATCCCAATCGGTTGCGAATTTTATCGCTGCTAGCAAATACGGAACTGTGCGTCGGCGATTTGGCACTGGCGTTAGGAATGAGCGATTCGGCTGTATCTCATCAGCTTAAAACCTTGCGCGCGTTGAGATTGGTGAGTTATCGCAAACATGGAAGACATGTATTTTATCAACTGCTCGATCGTCATGTGTTCGATTTGTATCGGACTGTCTCCGAGCATTTGAATGAGTAATTTTACCGATCGATTTACGAATCGATTATGCGGACAATTTTGGGTATAGTAGATATACTATTTGGAGGTTGCCAATGTTTAAAAGAATTGCATCAGAAGCTTTAGGTATCAGCGATATCGGCGTTATTGTCCCTCCTGCCGATTATGACAAAGTTGCTGCCGATGATTATGTCTTCCATGAAGATGGCGAAAAGATATTTTTCTTGATTAAATCTAAAAAGGATGAATATTGTTTTACCAATCTAGCCCTAATTCATGTTGATGGCGATTCGGCAATTTCCAGTAAAAGAGCTGTCAAACGATATGATTATTCTAGCCATGAGGTTTCACAAGTATCGATCGAAACTGCTGGGACGATCGATTTAGATGTCGAACTCAAGTTTACGTTGGCAGGTGTCATGCCCTTCAGCATCGATCTCGAAAAGAAATGTATCGAAGCACTTAAAGATATTTACAAGGCACTAATTAGTATCGGTAAAATTCAAGGTAAAGAAAAAATCGCCCGTGCCAATGCAGTGCTGTGTCTCGAAGCGATGTCTTCGATGTACAAAATCGATAAAGTCGAGAGTGAAGAAACGATCGTCAAACACTATAATGCCATTCTGACTAATCTGAATGCTACTATGTTGGAACGTTATACAAAGCGCGATTTTAGCAATATTTTTGAAAAGTATATTAAAGCTTAAATCTGTTAAAACATCCCCTCCTCTCCTGTCGGAGATGCTTCGCGAACGGAGGGGATTTTTAAGAAGTCTGTTTTTGGATGAATGTCTCAAGACAACTTAGTTAGCAATCCTAAGATCTTTTGATTGCGAGGTGTTAGTAAGGTTTTACGGTAAGCATCGGCGGCTTTGCGGATGGCATCTGATTGAGTCGGATAGGGTTGAATCGTATTGCTGAGTTTGCCCAGTCCGAGCTTATTTACCATTGCGGTAGTAATGTGTGAAATACTTTCGCCAGCATGACTGGAAACAATCGTCGCACCTAAAATTTCATCGCTACCTTGACGGTGAATTACTTTCACAAATCCTTCAGTTTCGCCATCGGTAATCGCCCGATCGACAGTTGAAAGTAAGACTTTAATTGTATTGAATTTTAGTCCCTGCTGATGGGCTTCAGCTTCTGATAATCCGACATGGGCGACTTCTGGATCGGTATATGTTACCCACGGCATCACTAGGCTACTGAGTTTACTTTTACCCAGCCCAAATGGTGAAAATAAAGTATTTTTAATCACTATGCGTGCGGCGGCATCGGCAGCATGGGTAAATTGCCATTTCATACAAACATCGCCAGCGGCGAAAATTTTGGGGTTAGTGGTTTGTAAGTAGTCATTAACGATGACTCCTTTAGCATCGTAATCGACTCCCACTTGGGCAAGATTGAGGCTTTCAATATTTGGAGTACGTCCCGCGCCGATTAAAATTTCATCTACAGTAATACTTTCCGATCGACCGTTAATATGATAGGTAATCATTTTACCAGCCTCATCTGCACTTACCTGTTGTAACTGACAATTCAAAATGAGCTTGACACCTTCTTTGACTAAAATCTGCTGCAAAACATCGGCAACTTCAGGATCTTCCTTACTTAATAATCGATCGCCGCGATGTAATAATACAACCTCACATCCCAATCGTTGAAAAGTTTGTGCCAGTTCGCAACCGACTGGGCCACCACCGATAATGGCTAACCTGCGGGGACGCTCTACCAGGGAAAATACCGTCTCATTAGTCAGGTAGCCAGCTTGTGCCAGTCCGGGTACTTGGGGGGCAGTTGCTCTCGCACCCGTGGCAATGACAGCTTTTTTAAACTTGAGGACGCGATCTCCGACAGTAATGGTATCTTGACTGGCAAACTTGCCATCGCCAAAAAACACATCCACACCCAGACTGGCAAATCTCGCGGCGGAATCGGCATGACTGATTTGCGATCGAATCCGCCGCATCCGCTCCATTACCGCCCCAAAATCAATCTCGACATTATCTACCCGAATGCCTAGCTCCGCACCCCGCCAAATTTCGCCGATCGTCCGCGCAGACCTAATCATGGTTTTCGAGGGTACACAGCCCACATTCAGGCAATCTCCGCCCATTAAATTGCGTTCGATCAGGGCAATTTTTAAACCCAATCCCAACCCCGCCGCACCCGCCGCGACGACTAAACCCGCTGTCCCCGCACCGATGACTACTAAGTCATAAATAGCCGCAGGTTGCGGATCGCTCCAATCCGGCGGATGCACGTCTGCCAGCAGCTTTTGGTTGTAGGCATCCATTGGGGTGAGGAGTTGTGTCATGGGGAGTGTGGGAGGTAGGGAGTGTGGGGAGTGTGGGGAGTGTGGGGAGTGTGGGGAGTGTGGTTGTGCCTACGGCAGGCTATCGCCAACGGCTCCGCTCAACCACCCTACCGTGTATACACATCTTTGGTGAGAAGCGAAATTGGTGAGAATCCCCCTGTCTTTTCGTTTTTTTATTCGGGGGTAACCCCCTAATAAAAACGCCGCTAAATCCCCCTTTTTAAGGGGGACTTCCGGATCCGGTTCCCCCCTTAAAAAGGGGGGTTAGGGGGATTCGGATCTCAAAACGAAGTCTATCCGACTTGTGTATACACCGTAGCTCAACCACCAGGGGGGTGTGGGATGAAAAACGAAGGAACGCAGTTCCAAAACCTAAAACCTAAAACCTAAAACCTAAAACCTAAAACCTATTCACTTTCAACTGTTAACTCGTTTAATGCTTGTTTGGCGATGCGGGTAATGTAAACTGTTACAGAGATCGTTGCGATAAAGCCGACGATCCGAATCGTCCATTGGAGGGTGGGATTGGTGGGTTGAGTTGCGGTACCGATCAGTGCTAAATTGCCAGCGAGGGAACCGATATAGACGTACATGAGCGTACCAGGAATCATGCCGAGCGAACCGATGATATAATCCCGAATCGATACGCCAGTCAGCCCGAAAGCATAGTTAAGTAAATTGAAGGGGAAAATCGGCGAGAGTCTGGTGAGAAGGACGATTTTTAAGCCTTCTTTGCCAACGGCGCGATCGATCGCGTTAAACTTATCATTATTAGCAATCTTTTTAGCAACCCAATTTCGGGCTAAATAACGACCGACTAAAAAGGCGGCTGTCGCACCTAATGTTGCCCCGATAAAAACGTATAACGCGCCCAGCCAGACTCCAAATACCACACCAGCACCGAGCGTCAAAATCGAACCGGGTAAAAAGGCGACAGTCGCCACAATATAAATGCCAATAAAGGCAACAGCACCGATCGCACCCAAACCTTCGATCCACTCTAGCGCATTTTTAAGTAATAATTGCGGGTTGAATCCCGTACTCGTAGCACTCTGCGCCCAAGCTGGCATTGCTGAGATAAAAAATCCGATAAATACTAGCGAAATTAGGATCGATATTTGTCGCGAATTGATGGGAGATTTCATGATGGCTCAAGATCGAAATCTGATGAGATGGGTGGGAGTTATATCTGGTTGTATTTATCCATAGCTTAACGTACTAATGCTGAGGATTTAAAATTTAAGATGGCGTTCGATCTGGTCGATTTTTATTGCTAATTTAAGTAGGACGCGATCGGTAAAATATTAGTGGCGAATATTATTCATCCCAATAAAACCGATAGAAAAATAAACCATCTTCAAAAGGATGAGAATCGGTGACGTGGTGCAGGAGTTTTTCATCGATGAGGCGTTGTCCTAATTTGACAGCATCAGCTTCCGCCAGAAAGAATCGCCGCACCATCCAGGTAGTCATTTCGCTACCTACCATACAGCGTGGATAAATAGTCAGCCGATAGCGACGATCTTTGATTTTCACCCCGCCAATATCTCGCATTTCTCGTACTAGTTCTTTTAAGTCAATTTTACCGATTGGAGTAGTAATATTCCGCTCGGTTGGACTAGCATCATACGATTGTAATTTAGCATCTTGACACCAAATAGTATATCGATCGGCTTCTTCTAGCATCAAACACACTACGGTAGGATCGAGCGATAATTGACGCGTTAATTGCTGTGCTGATTCTAATTTATCTTTAGGAAAAGATTTGAGATGTTTAAAAAGTTTATTCTGATAAAGAACGCCAATAACTGGAATCGATCGATCTCCACCTGGATTAATGACATCCTTGAATTCAACTTGGCTTTCCGTTAGCAACAGCATACTAAGTTAGGGGATAGGGAATAGGGAATAGGAAATAGGGAATAGCGATTCTAAGCTGTGCCTTTGTTCCCCGACGGTGATGCGTGCGATTGCTGGCGCAGACAGCAAGCTGTTCGAGACAGGGAGTAGGAGAAAACTAGACCCTGACATCAAGGTCATACCATGCAAACTAACACCCCACATCCCTATTTTGCCCAAAAGTTAAGCGATAATTTAGATCCCAGCTCTCTTGAATTAGACACTAGTACGGCGAGGATGTAGATCGATCTTTTAATAGAAGTTTATGAAAATATCACAACGAGATGCTTTAGCCGCCGATCTTGAATGGCTAGAACCATTTTACGAGTCAATTATGCGACCTTATTATGTCGAACTCAACTGTGAGTGGGACGATACTAAATTTCGAGAATACTTCGATCCAGATAAGACTAAAATTATTCAAGCTGATGGTATTGTTTAAAGCAAAAAAATGCACTAGCTCTGAAAACTAGTGCAGCTCGATCGATTTAATCGATATATTTTAGTTAATGACGATCGATCTAGAACTCCATTTCGGCTGCTTGAACGCGCTCGACTTGTTTTTTCTTGAGGACTAGGAGGATTTGTGATAGCATAATCATGAATACAAATGCAACCAGACCGAGAATGCGATCGGGATTTTGTAAGACGATTTCGATATCTTTTTGACCGAAACCACCAACGTTAGGATTGCTGGTAATTGCTTGTCCAGCAGTAACCGCAGTACCTTCAGCAATTAGCAATTCTGGGCCAGCAGGGACTTTCTCGATGACGGCTTCGCCAGTTGCGGGTTGGATGGTGACTTGAGTGCTACCATCTTCTTGCTTGGCAATTGAGGTAACATTTCCAGCTACAGAAGCGTTGTAGACGGTGTTATTGCTTTTCTCACCAGTGGGGTAAACTTGTCCGCGACCGCGATTTGCGCCGACGTGGATTTGGTATTTACCGAAGTAAATGCCTTTTTCGGTTTTAGGGTTGGGAGAAAGAACGGGGAAGATGATTTCTTGATATTTATCGCCCGGTAAGGGGCCAATGATGACGATATTTTCTTTACCTTCACCATAAGGTTGGAAATATAACCCTTGCGTTTTTTCCTTCATTTCTTCGGAAAGACGGTCTTCAGGAGCGATTTTGAAGCCATCGGGGAGCATTAAGACTGCACCGACGTTTAAGGGGCCTTTTACGCCATTAGCGGTGACTTGCTGCACGCTTTGGTCGTAAGGAATTTTGACGACAGCTTCAAACACGGTATCGGGTTTGACAGACTGAGGAACCTCGATTTCGGTAGGCTTGGCGGCGAGGTGACAGTTAGCACAGACGATTCTACCTGTTGGTTCGCGGGGAGTGGCTGGGTAGGTCTGTTGCGCCCAAAAGGGGTAAGCAGCAGCCGATTGCGGAACGGCGATATCGTTGGCGATGAAGATGCCAGCACTTGCCAAGATGACGACTAGGGTTTTGGTCAATAGTCGCTGACTGTTTTGCCAGACTTGGAGTAAAGTTAATTTCATAGGTTGGAGGATGACAGACGGAGAAAATTAATAATATACGGATTTTGAGTTAACTAAATTTATGCCCACCAAGCGGGTTCGTCTGTGCGGAAGTCGGTTTCTGTCCAAGGCGTGAGCGAGATGGTGTCGTTTTCGGTTACGGCAGCATGAGCTAAGGGTAGCGATAATGGTGCGGGGCCGCGTACTTTTTTACCTGTCTCGTCGTACTGAGAACCGTGACAGGGGCACATGAATTTGTTTTCTGCTTTGTTCCAAGGTACGACGCAACCTAAGTGCGTACAGATGGCGTTAATGCCGTAGTTGACGATCGTGCCATCAGCAACCACGATATAAGTAGGATCGCCTTTTAAACCTTGAGTCAATTCGCGATCGCCTTTGACTTTACCAGCAATAAACGCACTGACTTTAACATCGTCACCCTTAGCATCTTTAGCGGAAGCACCGCCGCCAGCACCGCCGCTAGCTGGGGGCACGAAATATGCTACAAATGGGTATGCAGCACCAAGCACCATTCCACTAATCGTGCCGAAGGTGAGCAGATTCATGAATTGGCGACGACCGAGATCTGGTACGTCAGCAGAATTGGCGATTTGAGTCATAAACTAAATTAATTTTATCTACTAATATCTTTACACAACTGTTGGTTATCGCACGGTCGAAGAGCTATAGAGTTTTAGATAAAGCTGAGACCACCTGATATTATGACATTTTTCGCAACCGATCGGTAGACTCATATCTGGCGATTGAGACGTAGTTACTAGTGAATAGTGGATAGTGGATAGTGAATTTGGACGCAAGCATCCTGTTTTCTCTCCCCGTCTCCACTTCTCCTTATGGAGACGCTACGCTACGGTTCCGCTCAGTGCAAGCCCGTCTCCCCGTCTCCCCGTCTCCCCGTCTCCCATCTCCCATCTCCCATCTCCCCGCTCCCCGCCAATTAGATTGCAGGTTCAAAGCCCTGGCACTGAGTTGCGGTACATTTGGGTCGGACGATACTATTAATTGACTGAGATCGATCGCTACCGATAAAGCTAATTTCGCCTGTGATTCCGGGTAAAGTGAAGGTAGAACTGCTAATAATTTTTTGAATTTGTTGGCGTGCGTCGATCGGCTGGAGATCGTTGGGCAATCGATTTAATGCTTGAATCAGGACTTGCGCGGCATCGTAAGTCATCGCAATTCGGTGATCTAGTTGCGCTTTATTGCCCCAAAAATCTGGCTCGGAGATCGTGTTATTGCGATAGCTGGAAGGGTGCCAGGTGAGGCTAATTACTAATTTCTGAAGTTGGCGCGCTTTGAACCGATTGAAAAGAGTTTGATCTTTAACGACTTCGTTACCAATAATTGGTAGTTCGCCATTATTTGCTTCAATAATCGATAATAACCGATCGCGCTCTGGTGCGTCACTGGTATAGGCATCAGGGATTAAGACGATCGCTTGCGCTCCGGCAAGTCTAGCACGTTTGAGATCGTCGATTGCATTTCCTCTCGCCTCAAAATTAAATTCTTCGACAATCGTCACCCCTTGACTATTAGCTTTCAATGCTGCTGTCATTGAATCGCTAAATGTTCTACCACTAGTATGAAATAAAGCAATTTTAGTATATTTGTATTTTTTAATATAATTAGCAATTTCTTTACCAGAAACTTTGTTGCTGGAGCAAACGCGGAAGAAGAAATTATCGGGACTCATACTAGTAAGCGCGGTAGAAGTACTCGTACCCGCTACTAAGACAGTTTGATTTTTTTGATAAATATCTTTAGTTGCCAATGTCACTTCCGATGCATAGCTGCCAATTCCGGCTAATAGATTGCGACTGAGCACATTACCTGCTAATTTCGGTGCGTAATTTTTATCATTGCGATCGTCTACTAAGACAATTTGCAGCTTCCAGGTATGATGAGTATCTGCATTCCACTGTTTTTGAGCGAATGCTGCTGCTTTTAGCATACTCGTGGGAATATCTATTGGCGTAGACTGAGAACCTGGAATTGTGAGAGCGATACTTCTAATTGGTAGATTTTGCCCTACTAGTTTGGCATTTTCTAGCATAATTAGCGTTTCAGGATCTTTTTTGGCATTCCAAGCTCTAGTTAATAATGTTACGGCTACCGGATATTTACCCTCAGCAATTGCATTAGCACCTGCCTGTTTATCTGCTTGGGGAGAAATGTTTGGCTGCTTGAATAATATTTCCTCGCCACAGCTAATGCTATCGCCTTGAATGGTATTACATGCGGCTGCTAGTTGCGGAGTTTTGGGTAAGCTCCACCAGGCAATTAGCCCTAATATACTCACAATTACAATCAGTGGTATTTTCATTTCTTTCCCTTTAATCTTTTTAGTTAATAGGGGATGAAATACCAAGATATGTAAGATTTTTTGCCACAGGGGGACAATTTTTTTGGGAAATTTGAGTGGTAAATCCCAGGGTGAGGTGAATAAAATTGGTAAAATTGATGCGCCGGGAGCATCCCCATCGTAAATTTTTAATTCTCCTCTGGCTTGAGTGACGGCAACTTCTAAGGAGTAAGATCGATCGATCCAATAATCGAGCAATCGATCTAGAAATAGTCTGAGTACGCGATAATGGACGGGAATTCTAAAGGCAATGACATTTGGTACGCCAATTTTATCGGCGGCTAAGGCTCTAGCAACACCGATACTAGAGCAACCTGCTAAAATTACTAGTTTTAATCCTTTTTTAACACTATTTTTAAAAGGTTGAGTTAGTTCGTGAATCGAGATACTACCCAAATTTTCATCGATGGTAATTTTGCCATCGATGCCATCTAGATTTGCATGGCTGTGCCCGATAATAATAATGATATCGAATGCGCGATCGCTAATTGTCTTGAGAATTTCTTCTCTAGCTGGATGGTGAAGCAGTTCAAAGCTAGCTGGCGCGGGGAAGTACTTTTTTATTTCATTAATATCGATCGGTTTTTCGATACCTTTTTGACTGCCAAGTATTAATAAAATCTTAGGAATATCTTGCCAGACAAGTTTTTTTTGCTGCTCCCTCGGTGCGAATACGACGCTTACCGATCGATTGTTTTTACCCAGAACATCGGTAATGAAAGCAGTATTCTCGACTGGGATCGATTGCAGATCGCAATTATCTGTAAGGATAACTAATCTGATCGGCTCTGTCGGTGCGATACCGATCAAACTTTGTAGTAATTCTTCGCGAATTTTCGACCAAGAAGTTTGGGTAAATGTCCGATCGAGTAATTGTTGCAATTCACTAACATTAGTTCGCAATTCATTCATGCGATCGGCTACATGGTTAACCATTGTATCTGGTATTTGAATGCCTCCGAGATACTGTCGATCGCAAGTTGCTACTTTGAATTTTTCAATAATTTGCCGATTGAGTCGTACCAATGGTTCGACATCTAAGGTACCATTACCGACAGCGTGAGGATTTGTTATCGCACCAGTTTTATCGTCGATCGTGGCAATTGTCAATCTTGCCGAGATAATATCTGGATTGGGTTTGGAGGTTAGATCTATTATACAAACATGACTCATCATCAACCTCGCATCTAATCATAATGAGAGAAAAACACCTCCTCCAGTTTTAATCTAACGTAAAGCTAGATTGCGATCGCCTTTTCTTTACAGAATGTAACTAAAACCAGAGATTAACTTAAAGCTTAGATAACAAAAGATTCGGTAATGCTAGCATCATTCATTGCCACACAAACATTAAATAGATCGCCGATGCTAGCAGTAAAATACAGTTGAATATAACTATCCATCACTGTCGCTCGGCTTTCAACTCGATACAACCGATCGCCACTTTCTGACAAAAGATTTAGCCTGACATTAGGCGGTAAACATGCTTCAGTACCGATCGGATAAATTCGATTTAAAATTGCATAAGTGCCATCGAGCAAGGGAATTGCTGCTACCATCAATCCTAGTTTATGCCCCTTCATTACTAAACCTAAATCTTTAATACGGCGGTGCCAGTTTTGATTATTATCTGGGGTAATGCTCCATAAATATTCTGCGGCTTGCCAACGCAGAGTTTCGTCAGTAGTATGTTTGATTAAATAGATTAGTAATAACGAGGGCGATTCGATTTCGGGAGGAATCTCTACTTTGGGGTTCGAGGTTTGATTGGCATAAAAATTATTAACTACTCGGTAAAAATCGCGCTCTAAATGCGACCGATTGGGGCTAATTTCTAAATTATCTGGATGAGAAAGACTCTGATAATAGCCCGGTAAAAGTTGCGGTCGATCGATGATTTGTTCGATCGTCAACCAACCGCGATCTAGAATAGCATCGCTAGTCGAAATGCGATCTCGGAACCAATTAGCAATTTTGGTAATTGCTGGGACTGGATTTAAATATAACTTCAAATATTCCGGCTCATTCATAATTGCGCCCCACTGCTCGAAAGGTAAGATCGGGCGCGGCGAAAATAGCGAGGAATGCGCTCGTAATTGCTCGATCGCACTTTGAATTACCGCTGTCGAAACAGGCGCGAGCGCAGAAATTTCACCCCGCTCCGATGCTAACGATCGCTCGCTGGCTAATTCACAACTCATCCATAAAATTTGGAGATCCTCAATCAGATCGCTCCCAGCAATTTCATAACTACGTAAAGTTCGATCTAGAGTTGCTGTTTTTTGGATCGATCGATGCGAAATAAAGCCCCAGAGGTGTAAATAATGATGCTCGCGATCTATTTGAATTGGCACGTAATAATCAGCAGCCCAATTACTCAGATCGACCCACTCTTGCTGAACTTCAAAACCAGCTAAATCTAGATCGTGACTGGGAATAAATACAACCTTGACACCAGCAATAGCTAGTGCGAAACCATCAATCGCTTCACTAATCAAAGATTTATATAGATCTTCAAATGGAAAACTAGATTTGACAACCAAACCTAAATTGGTTAAATATTTACTAACTTTATCAATCCAGTAGCAATTGAGTTCGGCTTTAGTTAGCGATATTTCTAGATCGGTAATATCGATCCAAACATGTTCTGGATAGATTTGGGCGAGAGTGGCAGTTTGGGAATCAAAGACTAACGTAGGCAAATTGTTGTCGTCATCCTGTAGTTGATCAAAGGTAGTTCCATCGGAACAATAAACTCGAATGCGGACTTTTTTACTGGGTTGTTCCGCTAAAGTCGGAGTTGATTGTAGATGGTACTTGTGCAATATCTTTTTGCAAATGGCAAGGCGACTTTCGGAGACATCCACCCCGACGATAACACTATTGGTTGATGGTGTCTGCAAGGTTGGGTTTGCGGTG
>NZ_JANPLS010000001.1:0-17823 GCF_031422475.1 Chamaesiphon sp. VAR_48_metabat_403 | reverse complement strand
AAATCAAGCTGCTGCTTAATCATGACAGTATATAGCAGTCCCGCCTCATCGCGCGATCGCCGATCGATCTTCTTTTTAACGATGACAGCACCCGTTGGAAACAGCATCGATTTTGCCGACATCATTGCCTCAGTTCCAATCTTGTTAACGTAAACTGTAATTGCCTTGCGATCGTGAGGGTTTTTACTTTGTCTAGTTGCGATTCGATTGGGAGCGGCACATAATTCATTCACCTGCTGCGATATCGAGTATGGAACCTGATTGACTTTATACCACTTGGTGCGATTGTTGAGATCGCTCACATCGATCGATGGTTGTGGTAAAGTTGCAAACGAACTCACTGGAGTCGATATATACGTCCAAATCATTGCCATACCTGCGATCGATACAGCTAAAACGAAAGGTATGACTGTTCGCATCTTTTGGCGAACGAACTTAATCTGTTCCTTCATCTGCTAGCTTTTTCAACCATCGTGCTATCCTCATCAATTGAGATCGGTTGCGCTCGTTTGGCGCAATGAAAAGAGAATTTTCATTCTATCTGATTAGTATTACCACTTGAGTAAGTTAAATTGTTCCATATCTACAGTATCGCGGTTGCGATAGATTGATAAGACAATCGCCAGTCCGACAGCAGCTTCCGCCGCAGCGATCGCAATCACAAAGATCGTGAATACTTGCCCTTTAATCTCGGCTGGATCGATATAGTTAGAAAAGCCCATCAAGTTTAAGTTGACAGCATTTAACATTAGTTCGATCGACATTAATACCCGAACGGCATTACGACTCATTACCAATCCATAAATACCGATACAAAATAGCGCGGCGGCTAAAATTAAAAAATACGGTAATTGCAACATCATCTAAACCCTCTTTTTACTTATCTACCTACTTCTCAGTGCCAACTAATTCTCTCGGACGTTCGGGAAGCGTGAGACTATCTTGAGTCGAAGTTCCAATTATGCCCTCTGGCATGAAGTCACGTCTTGCCAAGACGATCGCGCCAATCATTGACATCAATAATAGTATGGAAGCTAGCTCGAATGGTAACAGAAAATCAGTAAAAAAATGCTTGGCGATCGGGACGATTGTGCTAGCTAATGGCGTAATCGTAGAAATTTTCCAAGGTGTGACGATCGAGACAGCACTTAATAGCGCGAATAAACCAGCACAAACTACGGCTGTCGATCCTTGTCTGATCCAAGCATTTTTCATCGGTGTAAAATCTTCGCGTTTATTTACCAACATAATGGCAAATAAGATCAGTACATTCACCGCTCCGACATATACTAAAATTTGGGCTGCCGACACAAAATCAGCATTGAGCAGGATATAAATTCCTGCCATACTAATAAATACTCCGCCCAACAAAAATGCAGAATAAACGATATTTGCAAATAACACAACCCCTAAAGCCGATCCCAGCATCATGAGCGAGAGAATGGCAAATGTAACTAATCGAACGCCTTCAGCAATTTGCATTTTTGTTACTAATTATTTGTAAATTTCGATTGTTTCGACCTCACTTCCTGCTGTCGAGATCGCTGTTGGCATTATTTAGTGCTGTTAGCGCGTTGAGTTCCATCAGGCAGATCGTGAGGTGCCATCACGCCTTTTGGCAAGTATGCCATCGTGCGTAAAGCCGTAACCATCGGATCGTCAGTTACTTTAGTCGGGAGGCGACCGAGTGCTACGCTATCATAATTAAGTTGGTGTCGATCGAATGTTGCCAGTTCGTATTCTTCGGTCATCGATAGGCAATTGGTCGGACAATATTCCACACAATTACCGCAAAAGATACACACCCCAAAATCGATACTATAACTATTGAGTTTCTTTTTCTTACTGGCTTTATCAAACTCATAATCAACTACAGGTAAGTTAATCGGACATACCCGCACGCAGACTTCGCAGGAGATACATTTATCAAATTCAAAATGGATTCGTCCCCGAAACCGCTCGGATGGAATTAGTTTTTCATAAGGATATTGCACCGTAATGGGACGGCGTTGCATGTGGTCGAAAGTGACTGCCAATCCTTGACCGATATATTTAGCCGCTTGAGCTGTTTCTTTACCGTAATCGACTACTTGCTTGAGGAATTTCAACATAACAGAGAGGGGAGATGGGGAGAGTAAGAAATAAGAAGTAAGAAGTAAAATTGCTTCTAAAGTATGGAACGTAGTTCCAAAGCCTAAAACCTAAAGCCTAACCACCAAAAGCGTTAGGAAAGGCGAGCTTGAGTGCGGCTGTAATGAGGAGATTGGCAAGCGAAATTGGTAGAAGAAATTTCCAGCCGAGATTGAGCAGTTGGTCGATGCGGACGCGGGGAACAGTCCAACGGGTGAGAATAGCAAGGAATACCAGGAAGTAGGCTTTGAGAACGGTCATGGTAATTCCCAAAGAGGCATCGACAACCTGTACCCAGGAAGTAGTAGGATCGACACCGAGCACATTGCTCAATAACTCGATCGGAATCGGACTCGACCACCCACCCAGGTAAAGGATCGCGACTAACAGTGCCGATAATACTAGGTTAACGTAGGAAGCGATGTAGAAGAGGGCAAACTTCATGCCGGAGTATTCGGTCTGATAGCCTGCTACCAGCTCTTCCTCAGCCTCTGGGAGGTCGAAGGGCAGACGTTCGCACTCGGCTAATGCGGCAATCCAGAAAATGACAAAGCCAAATGGTTGTCGCCAAATATTCCAAGAGAGAATCCCATAGCCAGATTGTTGATGTACGATATCGATCGTACTCAGACTATTAGACATCAACACGATCGCGAGTACCGATAATGCCAGCGGAATTTCGTAACTAATTGACTGAGCGGCGGCACGCAGGCCACCAATGAGCGAATATTTATTATTAGATGCGTAGCCAGACATCAACAAGCCAATCGGCACGACGCTAGATAGTGCAATCCACAAAAATACACCTGTATTGACATCGGTAATGACTAAATTTTGACCGAAGGGGACGATTAAATACGAGATAAATACTGGTAAAACCACCAAAATCGGCCCGACAGTGAAGAGAATCGGGTCGGCATTGGCGGGGGTAATATCTTCTTTAAATACCAGCTTCAAACCGTCGGCAACTGGTTGCAATACACCCAATGGGCCAGCATATTCTGGGCCGATGCGCTGTTGAACGGCGGCAGAAATTTTCCGTTCCAACCAGACGTTGACGAGTACGCCGACGGTGGCACCGATAATCATCAGCAACATCGGAAACGGCATCCACAGAACTTTTGCCAGTTCGGCTGAGATCCCAAAGTCGCTGAGTGATTGGATAAAAGTCCCTTGAAGGTCAATACCTGAATTCATATAGCCGCTCTTCGTTAATTGCTGAGGTGAGATTTGTGACGGAAGAAAAATATGAGAGCAATTTTCTTTACCAGTATATCGCGGCACGGCGATCGGGCGATCGATCCCAACAGGAGATCGATCGCCCATTGGGATCGAGGCTGGTTTTGCACTGTCGCGATTTAACCTCTAGCGCGATAGAGCATACAGACGAGATTGCCATCTTTGCGCGATCGAAATAATGACATATTCCCATCGGGTTCGGTAATCGATCGATCTCGACAATCATAAGATGCCAGCGGTCGTTTGATGCCGTCGGTACTTACCATTGCCTGATATTGCCAGTAATTTTTCGCACTGCGCTCGATTTTGAGAATACAAATCCGGTGTCCTTCTACCTGACGACAAAATTCAGCACTAGCCGGAGCCAGACCGATACACCAGGTTAACAACCCGATCGATAATAATTTAAATAAGTTTTTTAACACCTTCTGCTCGTTGGCATCACCTCTAATACTTTACACGCTCATAACTTGAGGTTGCGCTTTGGACGTTAGACTTTAGGCTTTAGCTTTAGACTAGAGTGCAAGTAATACCCGTGTGAGGCATAACTAAAATTCGACACAGTAGGTAGGGGCAATGTCTTGTCGGTTTTTTAATTCGGAGGGAACCTCCGTTGGCAAAGCCTCTGTCTTGACCCAAACACATGCGGAGGTTCCCTCCGCGTGATTTGGGTCGCTCCGACAGGAGATATAAAACCGCCGCTGTCTTGTCGCACACAAAGGGGAGGGAACCTCCCGTTCGTTCGCGTAGCGTGCCGTAGGCAATGCGCCGCTTTATGAATTGCCCCTACCTACATGGATGCTTGTTCGCTAAATTTTAGAATCGTTCCCCGATTCCAAATTGAATCCGGGTTTCCGCACGATTATTGAGCGCGTAATCGATCCGAATCGGACCGATGGGAGAATTGATCCGGATCCCAGCACCATAACCAAAACCGTTACCAGGTTTGCCCCGCACGCCGCCGGGATTGCCAGGAACGCTACTACCAGTACCTAAATCGCTACCGTAATCGGCAAAAATTCCGCCACCGACGATCGAAATTAAGGGGAAGCGATATTCGGCTGTCGCCTGAATATAGCTACGTCCCGCACCCACGTCGCCATCTTCAAAGCCGCGTACAGAGCTAGTACCGCCTAAACTAAAGGCTTCATATGGTGGTAAATCGCCCAAGATCGTACCACCTTGAACGTTAAACACCAGTGCTTGAGAGCCAGGTGTAAAATTAATCAATTTTACTGGCGTGTAGTTAGTAAAACTTGCTCTAGCTCTGGTCATGAAAATATTGCCAATCCCGATTGGTACCGACTGATCCAGTCCCAACTTCAGCAATGTACCTTGAGTCGGATCGGTAAAGCTGTTGCGTAAATCTTGAGTCAATCCTAGCTGTACCATCAACAGGTCGTCTTGACCAGTTTTACTAAAGCTCAGATCGTTACCACCAGAATCTTTCGGAACGATCGCACCACCATTAATATCGCGAATGGACACGCGTTGATATTGTACGCCCAAAGAGCCGCGCCAAGCACTATCGGTAAACGGATCGCCATTGAGCGGACGACTGAAGGTAATTCCGCCACCCTGTCTGAAAATTGTTGGCGTGTCGGTAGTTCCGGGTACGAAAGTAGGCGTTTTACCACCACCATAGACTAACGAGAGCGATCGACGTTGGAAGATATTCGCGTTGTAAGATGTCCGATTGGGGTCAGTGGCAATCCACGGATCGGAGAAATTCAGATCGTAGAGTAAATCCCTGGTACCAACTTGCAGCTCGGCTCCTAGTTTTTGAGCGTTACCCCCAACGTTAAGTTGGTTATAACTGATGCTCCCGAATAAACCATTGGTCGAGCTGATCCCACCTCCTGCGATAATTGAAGAAGTTTTCCGCTCGATGACGTTAAATTGGAGTACTACCTTTGCCGGATCGGTACCGGGAGCAAAGGATACGCGCACATCGTCAAAAAT
This sequence comes from Chamaesiphon sp. VAR_48_metabat_403, assembly GCF_031422475.1. Classification (NCBI taxonomy): domain Bacteria; kingdom Bacillati; phylum Cyanobacteriota; class Cyanophyceae; order Gomontiellales; family Chamaesiphonaceae; genus Chamaesiphon; species Chamaesiphon sp. VAR_48_metabat_403. Next base: position 12,492 of record NZ_JANPLS010000001.1, on the reverse strand, counting down.
GCCCAAACCATAAATTCGGCGTAAATCTTTTTCGGCGGTATTGCGGTTGAAAATCTTCCCAGCTTTTAATTCCGCTTCGCGAGTGACAATAAAAGGACGAGTGCTACCCGTAATCGGGTTTTTCTTGTCGTCAACTAAGGAACCCTCTTTGTTCAAAAAACGCACCTGGACATCTTCAATTAGTCCTTCAGCGATAACTAGAGTTAGTTTGCCATCGGCACTGAGTTCTTCGACATCTACGACTTGAGCGAGGTTGTAGCCCTGCTGTTGGTAAAGTTGATTTAATTGTTTGATGGCGGCTTGAAGATCGACAGCATTTAACTGTTTGCCATACTGACTCTGAAATAAAGTATCGATATCGGCTTGCTTGAGCACGCTACTGCTAGTGGCTGGTAACGTTCTGACTTGCACCTGAGCTAGGTTGCCGTAGGGTGTTACCAAGAAACTGAGTCTAACCCCTTTGGCGGTATCTTCAGGGATGATTTCGACCGCAGAGAAAGCTCCTAAAGCTTTAATCGCATTGAGGTTCTGCTCTAATTGCTCGCGCGTTGTCGGTTGTCCGGCTTTAACAGTCAGAATTTGTCGGATTCTCGACTCTAATTCTGGTGCTAGCGTCCCTTTCGGATTTTTGATAATAATATCGGCAACTAAGACCTGCTTGCCATTAGTAGTTGCGGGTGTCGCAGGTGCTTGGCTTTGTGGCGGTACAGTTGGCGTGGTAACTGCGGCGGGTTTTTTGACTGGTTTGCGAGTTCTCCGCCGCGTAGTTCTTGCTACCAACTCTTTTGCAGTGGGAATCTCGGCTTGTGTCGATGGCTGTGAGTTATTGGCAACCACGATCGATGTATTTGGCGATCGCAAGCTGGCTAAACTACTAGGCGATATAATTTTCTCATTTGTGTAACCGCTCCGTTGTAAATTGGGCGCGGACTGTGCGGTTGCCGTGACAGTGTGAGCTAGCTGCACGACCGTCGCAATGGTCGCGATCGACAGTAATTTAGATTTAAAGTTCATGTAATTTGTATAATAAATAGCGGTAGCGGCCGATGTTTAGAGGACATAATTGTTTCTATTCCCGATTTTCGCTGCACTCTACTCTTTGACTCCTAAAACTCTGGCTAATACTTGCTGATAGGCATCTTCAACATTACCCAGATCCCGGCGGAACCGATCTTTATCTAAGACTCGTAAATTGGGATCGGGTTCCCCAGTCAACCATAACCGACAACTATCGGGGCTGATCTCATCGGCGAGTAAAATTTGCTGGTGCTTGTCTACGCCAAATTCAATTTTAAAATCGACCAACGTAATACCGCACTGTTGAAAAAAGTCTTGCAAGATTCGATCGATCTCGATCGCTTTAGCTGCTAAGATTTCAATCTGCTCTGGGGTCGCTAAATCCATTAATAGCAAGCGATCTCGCGTCAATAATGGATCGCCCAACGCATCATTTTTATAGAAAAATTCTACTAGTGGTTGTGGTAAGATCGTCCCCAACGCAATCCCAGTTTGTTGGCATAAACTCCCCGCTGCAATATTCCGAACGACAACTTCGATCGGGATAATTTTTACCGATTTAACGCGCATTTCATTAGCAGATGGACAATCGATATAATGCGTCGCAATCCCCCGATCTTCGATCTCCCGAAACAAATGTGCGGCAATCTGACAGTTAATTTCGCCTTTACCGACGATCGTGCCCCGCTTTTGGGCGTTAAAGGCGGTAGCATCATCCTTAAAGTAAGCTAGTAAGATCTCTGGATCGTCTGTGGCGTAGAGAATTTTTGCCTTACCTTCGTAAATCTGTGGATGACAATTCATGCTGAAATAGTTAGAATTATGGGAACGAGACCAATTTTTGACCTAGAAATTGGCAAAGATTGTGAGTATTTATCGACAGTCAACACTATAGATCTTAATCGCCAATGCTTCATCTGCGATCGCTCAGATCGATAAAAGGTTAAGATCGGCACAAATTTACATCGACATCATCGCACAGAATCCAAGCAAACTGCCGTCAGGTCAGATAGATAAGTGTCAATTTGGCTATGTACGTACTTATCGATATTTTGTAAGTCTCCCCTAAGGTGGTGGTACTAGCAACCTCTAAACTCTCGATTGAAGATTGGATCGCCATAATTTAGGATGCAAGATTAATGTCAAAACCGAGCGATTTCTTTTTATACAACAATAACCGCTATAACGGGGACTTTACCCCCCAACATTTGGTTTTTAACAGCAACTTACAAGAATTTACGCAGCGAGTCAGTTTTATCTGTAGTCTAGAGACTGCGGGTAAGCTCACGCCAGAAGAATCTTACAAACAGATCAAGGCTCTGTGGAAAGAACTTAAACGGAGCAAGAAACAGCTCGGCATCGGCGAGCAATCTACTAATGATGGGAATGAGGAACAGGGGGAGTAGGGAGAGGGGGGACGGGGGGACAAAGGAGACTGGGGTACTGGGAGATCGTTCTAAAATCTATCCACTATCCACTACACCCTAAAGCCTAAAGCCTAATTCCCTAACACTTGCCGATAATATTGTTGTAACTGTTTTGTCGCTGCTGCCCAGCCCCAGCGTTCGGCTTCGATGCGGGCATTTTTGCGCAGTTGAAGATTTGCTGCGGGATCGGCAAAAAGCATTTGAGTTGCTACGATCGCACCTTGAGGATCTTGCGGATCGAATAGATAGCCATTGTGCCCATCTGTAATGATATCGGGAATACCTCCCGATCGGGCGGCGATCGCCGGACAACCTGCCGCCATCGCTTCGAGCAATACCAACCCTAATGTTTCCGTGCGCGATGGAAAAATAAACGCATCAGCCGCAGCATAAGCCGCAGCTAACTTTTCACCGCCTAAATAGCCCACAAAATGAGTCGGTGTATCGGCAAAGTAACTTTCCAACCGCTCTCGATGGGGGCCATCCCCGACGATCGCCAGTCGCGCGTCTGGAATTGCCCCTAAAATGGGTTTAATCTGCTCGATTTCCTTTTCTGCCCCCAGTCTACCTACATATAGTAATAGACGGCAATCTGGCTCGCCTAGGCTCAAATGGTGCCGCATTTCGGGTGTCGATCGAGCTGGATCAAAAGTTTCGGTATCTACTCCCCGCTGCCACAAGTCTACCCGTTCGATGCCATGCGATCGCAGCTCTTTTACCATCGCACTAGAAGTGCAAAGGTTTAACTCGGCTTGATTGTGCGCCCCTTTTAATAACTCCCACAATAAGCCCTCCAACATTCCTAAGCCATAATGATGTAAATATTTGGGTAGATGGGTATGGTACGAGGCGACTAGTGGAATACCGTGCGATTTAGCATAAAAAATTCCAGCTAGTCCTAAAACTGCTGGATTGACGACATGAATCAGATCTGGCTGAAATTTTGCCAATTCTTGCCCGATTTCTGGGCGGGGTAAGGCTAATTTTAATTCGGGGTAGAGTGGTAAAGGAAAAGCAGATAATCCATAAATTTTCGCGCCCTGATAGGATGTGATGCCGCCAGCCGGACAAAAAACTAAGACATCATCGCCCTGTCGTTGGAGTTGCTCGATCGTATGTTTGAGTCGAGTGACAATACCATCGACTTTTGGTAAAAAAGTTTCAGTGAATAGAGCAATACGCATCGGTTACCAGCTATCGAACATCTTTATAATCTTACAAACGCGATCGATTCCCAGTTCGTCCCAGCTAAAGACAGGCGCAACTAGTTATCTGGACTCCAGCCAGATCCGAATCTAGGATCGATCCTACTATTACTACGCCAAGTTGGCACGATCCAATCCTGACGTTGTTAGATCTGCCCTTCGATCGTACCTCATACCTTTTGAAAAATATTCTGCGTCGATCGCTTGACTTGATTTAAAATATCGGCTATATTGTATAAGCACAAAAAAGCGGACGGTTAGCTCAGTTGGTAGAGCTCCTGCCTTACAAGCAGGCTGTCACAGGTTCGAGTCCTGTACCGTCCATTTGATATGGATATCCACACCATTACAGCTATCTGAATACTTACAGTGACTAATTGATGAATTAGTTATCATAATAAGCTAATACTTCGATTTTAAATTATTAGTATTAGTTGTGGCGAAGATTGTGGACTACAAAATTGATGTTATTTCTAGAGATCGAATATAAAATCTACAGCATCTGCTAAATTTGCTACAATTTTATCTGGTTGATATCGCTCTAATCGATCGCGATCTCGAATTCCAGACAGTACGCCAATAACTGGGATATTATAAGTCTGTGCGGCAATAATATCGGCTTCGGTATCGCCAATCATCCAGGTGTCTGGATCGGGTTTTAATGCTGCTAAAGCGTTAGTCATTAATTGGGTTTTGGCTTGGACATCGCCGTGCTTGATGTAGTCATTAGGCAAGCAATATCGATGATGAGACGGAAAAAATCGATCGAGATTATATTGTTGGAAGGCTGGCTCTAATTCGCAGGTGCGCCGCAGTGTCATGACTAATAAATCGCTGCCAGATGCTTGAATTTTTGCTAACGCCGCGATCGATCCGGGGACGACTAGATCGAGTGATAAGTATTGGAGTTGATGGGCATGGAGATCGCGCATTTCTTTAAATGCTTGGGCTTGAGTCGCTGTCAACCCCGATTCGATGCCTAACTGTAGTTCGGGAATTTGGGCTTGTTTATATGCCCAAAATTTAGCTTTAGAAAAGATGGTAATCGGTTGGTTTGGTTGTTTCACTGTTTCTAGACAAAGCTGATAGACATGATAATATCGATCGGATAAGTCCATTATCGGCCCATCAAAGTCAGTAATAATTCGCATTAGATTCGATCTTTAATATAAATGTGCGATCGGATTAATTATCGATCGACTTGGTACTCTGCCAACTATGAAATAAATAACCAATTTCGACGATCGCACCTAACATCATGTCCAGATTGCTTCCCGACATCCACTGTACCCAATATCACTACCACACCTACCCATGCTGCTAGATTAATTTGCTATCTTTAAAATAATGACATTCCCGCTAGAATACGCGTTCTAGCGATCGATTTCCTTTTTACTCCTCACTCCCATCTCCCAACTCCCTGCTCCCGTAACTGAAACAATCTCAGCTAGCTACCGTCACGAAAGGTATTAGCTCTGCGAGCTTACCAGCACTAGAGGAATATTAACGATGCAATTCAAGTCAATCTGTGGTTCGCTGTGTGCGATGTTTGTCGCGATCGAATCTAGCCAAATCGCTCCGGTATCTGCACAACTAGTTCCCGAACCTTGGGTGACGGTGGGTAGTAAGAATGGCACGGTTTCCTACGGGGTTGGTGTCAAAATTTTCGATCTCGGTGCCGAAATCACCAATAGTGGTGGCACCACAGGTGTTGATGTGCTGAAATTCTTTGGGTTTCCGTTAGTTTCGCCCTATGCTGGTTTGGGAATTTACGGTGACAAGGGCGTTGCTTATTCTGGGGGCGTTCAAATTACACCGCCGGGGAATACTTTTTTCGGAGTGGGATATCATTCTATTCGCGGTATTAACGGTCAAGTTGGGATTAAGTTTTAGCTAGTTCTTAAAATCTTTAGTTCGATATTTTTTCATCTAATCATGTTATTAAACCCTACACAACGTCAGAAACTAGACGGCGGTAACGATCGACAGTTCTACGATACACCACGATTTGTTACCCATGTCGATACTGGATTTATCGATCGATTGACAAATCTCTACCGCGAAAGGCTCGTGCCCGATACGCGGATCTTTGACATGATGAGTAGCTGGGTGTCTCACCTTCCTGACGAGCTGCAATTTGAGTACGTGCAGGGACATGGTTTGAATGCTGAGGAATTAGCTAAAAATCCCCGCTTCGATAGTTATTTCGTCCAAAATCTCAATCAGGATCTCAAATTACCGTTAGAAAATGAGAGCTTCGATGCCGTTTTAAATACGGTTTCCGTTCAATATCTCCAGTATCCCGAAGCGATTTTTGCAGAGGTTTATCGAATTCTCAAGCCCGATGGCATCGCAATTTTTAGCTTTTCCAATCGGATGTTTTATAATAAAGCGATCGCCGCTTGGCGCGATGCTAGCGAAACCGATCGCGTGGAATTAGTCAAGCGTTATTTTCAATCTGTGACCGGATTTAGCACCCCTGAAGCGATCGTCCAAGTCAGTCAAGCACCCGATCTCTTGCGCTGGCTCGGTGCTGGCGGTGGCGATCCGTTTTATGCGGTAATTGCCCAAAAAAGGAGTTAAGGAGTAAGAAACGTTAGTTAGGGATAAGAGTTGCCTAGAGACTGGAAGTCTCGGCTAATGATGCGAAGTCCGCCTACGCGGACTGTTTAATTAGTCCGCGTAGGCGGACTTTGTATCATTAGCTCCGATTTCAATCGGTGGCGATGTGGGAACGAAGCTGAAGTTAAGGAGTAAGAAGTAAGAAGTCAATAGCTATCTATCCTTTCTCCCCGTCTCCCCATCCCCCATAGATCGCCCGATCGCGGTATGCTGTTACCGAATTAGGTGTAACTATGAGGACAGGTAACGGTTTATCGACCGTTCGGCAGTAAAGTTAGATGTGGATCGATCGAAAAATACGACAATTGCTGCGCCCTAAACCGATTGCCATTGTTGAGGCTTGCTCGATCGGGGTAGTATCGGCGTTGGCGGCGGTGGGTTTGCGACAATCGGTGGCGTGGTTGGAGGCATGGCGGTTAGATCTGGCTGGTGCTTTCCCTGCCTGGATCGTATTGCCACTCATTGGCATTGTCGGCGGGTATTTAAGTGGTTTTTTAGTCGAGCGATTTGCACCAGAGGCGGCGGGGAGCGGCATTCCGCAGGTAAAGGCGGCGTTAGGTTACGTGCCGATCGCATTAGATTTGCGGGTGGCGGTGGTGAAGTGGCTCAGTACTAGTCTCTCTCTGGGTGCTGGCTTTGGTTTGGGGCGACAGGGGCCGACGGTGCAGATCGGGGCAGCTTTAGCCGCACAATTGAGCCGCTGGACGGATACATCGCCCACTTATCAACGCCAATTAATTGCTGCTGGAGCGGCGGCGGGGCTGGCGGCGAGTTTTAATGCGCCGATCGCGGGGGTATTATTTGCGATCGAGGAATTGTTGCAAGATGTCTCCGATCTGACTTTGGGAACGGCGATTATTGCCGCAGTAGTGGGAGGCGTGATCGCGCGGACGTTAGGCGGACGGGGGATGGTGCCGGATTTAAGCCAGTTGCAAATTCATTTTTCCCTGGCAGAGATTCCCTTATTTATCGGCTTGGGAATTGTGGCGGGATTAGTAGGCGTATGTTTCAATCGCAGTCTGTTAGCGAGCTTGAAGTTTTACCGCCAGCGATTTCGAGATCGACCTTTAGCCGTTAAAGTGGCGGCTGCTGGGGGTGTAACTGGCATTCTGGCGTTACTTTCGCCCTATGCTTTACTGGGTAATCAGAATTTACAAGACTTGCTCATCGTCGGCGATATTACTTGGCAAACTGCTGCGGAAATTTTACTCATTCAATTTGCCCTATGTTGGGTAGGCTTTGGGGCGACTGCACCGGGCGGGTTATTTTCGCCCAGTTTAGTATTGGGTGCGGCTTTGGGCAATGCGATCGCGACAGGGTTGCAAAGTTGTTATCGTCATGGCTTAATGCCGCAGGATCTGGTGCTAAGTTCGCCGACGATTTATGCCCTAATTGGGATGAGTGCGGTATTTAGTGCCATTACCCACCGTCCCCTGTTTGCGATCGCGATCGTTTGGGAAATGACAACTCAGTTCGATTTAATCTTACCGCTGACGATCGGTTCTGTATCGGCATATATTATCGCCAATAACCTGTTTCCCGGCTCGATTTATCAACATGTACTCGCCAGTAAAGGCATCAATCTCGATCGACCGGATTTAGCCCAAGGTCGCTGGATGGGCTTAACTGCTGCCGATCTGATGCAGCGGCATGTCGAAACCCTCACTAGTGATGTGACTATTGCTGCCGCCGTGACTGCTTTTGCTAACTCTTCCCATCGCGGATTCCCGATCGTCGATCGTGGTAAATTAGTCGGTATTCTCACCCAAAGCGATCTTTCTAACGATCGCCAGTGGGATCGTCAAAGAGTGATTTCTACACTGATGACGCGGCGAGTCATCGTCCTCAGTCCTCAAGATCCGCTCACCTCAGTATTGCATTTACTCGATCGGCATCAGATCGGGCGATTGCCAGTCGTTGAAGGTAACAAGCTCGTCGGGATTATTACCCGTGCCGATATCATCCGCGTCGAAGCCGATTTATTAAATAGTACCGTCAGCCCCTTCAAAACTCGCCCGGAACCCTCCTATTTAGTCTATCGGACTCAATTGCCAGCCACGGGACGCGGACGGCTGCTCGTGCCTCTGAGCAACCCCCAAACAGCCGATATTTTGCTCCGACTCGCTGCGGCGATCGCCCTTGAATTTAACTACGAATTAGAATGTCTGCACGCGATCGTCATTCCGCCAGCGAGCAACCCTGCCGAAACTGAAGTAGATCTCACCGCTAGTCGCAAATTATGCGATCGAGCCACCGCTTTGGGCAAAGTTTTGGGCGTTTCCGTCCATACCCAAGTGCGCGTTACCCATAATGTTGCCGCAACTATTTTAGAGATAATTAACGATCGCCATATCAATTTATTATGCATGGGTTGGCAAGGCAAAACTTCCACCCCAGACCGGATTTTTGGCAATACTGTCGATACCGCCATTCGCCAAGCTCAGTGCGATTTAATGCTGATTAAATTGGGCGACAACCTACAGTTAAATTTACCCGTAAATGAATTACTCGCGCAGAACTCTTCGCTAGATGCCTTGATGCGCTTAACTCATCTCAATCGGTGGTCGATCCCGATCGCGGGTGGGCCAAATTCTGAGTATGCTTTAAAATTATTGCCCGCGCTAACTTCCCTCAGTCGCGCGCCAGAAATTCATCTGTGTCAAATTTTTGCGCCGACTCAATACCAGCCAGATTTACGTAATTTACAGACAGCGGCAGATTTTATCCGCCAAAATTTAGATATTGTACCGACGATTACGCCTTTATATGCCGAAACGATCGCGACTGCGGCGATCGATTTTGCTACAGCTAAACAATGCGATGCCATTATTTTAGGTGCTAGTCGCGAAAGTCTACTGCAACAAACCGTTAAAGGCAATATTCCCGACTCGATCGCGCGGGGTACTAATTGTACGGTAATTGTCGTCAGAAAAGCCGATTAAAATTTTCCAACCGATCGGTGGTTTTTAAAAATAAAACTGTTGCAACCCGCATTTTGTCGTCAACCACCTGACTGGATTGGAGATCGCATCTTTATTTTGACAATCGCCAAAACTTATTTCCCGTATTTGAGCTGTAAATCTGGGGGCATCTTCATTTTGTAGATTTGATATGGTATGTACATACCGCCGCCTCCGTTTGGAGCTTCATCAACTTGCTCGCCGTCAATCCATATTTTAGTCTTACGATAAGTTATCATTTTCCCAGTTTTTTTGTAAACAGGGCGGCTAGTCTCACTGCATCGTGTCACTGGTAGCCCTCCGATCGATCCTTGATAAGAGCAGCTTGTTCCGTTAGATACGGTGGTAGCTACTTCCTCTGGTACTAGTTTTTCAATAAATTCTCCGCGTACCTTTACGGTACAACCATCTTCCATTGTTTTTAATACTACTGTCGAGTTATTGGGAATGGTAGTCTTCAACAGCCTGAATGGAATTACATGACACTTTACGATCCGCTGTAGATCTGCTTGGTTTTCTGGTGTAAACAGTTTTCTAATCGTCGATATTTCCATCTCCCTTGTAAAATCAAATTTCAGGAGTGTATAAATTTGCTTGTTTTTATTAAGTAGGGTATGTAGCCCAGCCGCGTCAACAGTTTTCTCCCAACTTCCAATGGCATCACTGACGATCCGATATCGTCTTCGATCCTCCTCTGTTGGGGTGCTAAATAGCTCTTGAGTTTTGCGTCTATCGATTTCGGCGGCAGATTCTGTACTGGTTGGATTAGCATTAGCCTTGTCGAGCTGAATATTACTGACGATCGGAACGAGGGCAATGAGTACCGCGATTGCGATCCGAAATTTGCTTGTAAACATGAGATTGAATGAAGCGACTTTATTCCTATTTCAACATAGTAACGTATCATTTCATACTACGCTTGCGCCTTATGACTCAAGCTTTTCGAGGGTGGGCAAGCTTTTATCAATAGCTTATGGATCGACATTAATTTGTTGCTTGCCAAATCTTGTATTCTGGTGATGTTCGATCGATCGTTCACATTTTCGATAAGCATTGTGTCGATAAAATTTTTAGTAAACCGTGGTTGGGAGTAATTACTAGTTCGGGTATTTCCTGGCTTGTGTGCGATCGATAAATTTAGCAATCGGTGGGGTAAATTATATCTAATGTCGATCGCCTCTGCCCTGCAAGCAATCGGTCTAAAATAGTAAGACAGAAGGATAAAAAGATATTTATCCAATCCACGATCGTTTATCCTGCTACTCCCAACCAATTTGTAACTTTGCAAATCGAATCGATTATGCGCCATCCCTTGAGATCGTTACTGTATATCGAGTGGATCTTATTTGCCGCAATTATGGCATCTGAAGTATCTAATTCTGGACAATCGATCGAACTTAAATGGTTCAATATTGGGATTGTCGTGGTGCTGGCTGTAATGGGTTTGCGATTGCCATCAAATCGCAAACTGTTAGTTAAAATCTTGTATACGATCGCGCAAATTATCCCGATTTTAGTAGCTGCTTATATCCGAATGCGTCCGGTTGGTTTGCTCTATATTATCGTTGTAATTCGGAGTTATTTACTGTTCGATCGCAAATATCGGTTGTGGGTGACTGGGGGCATATTCGCCTTATATTTAACAACTCTAAATTTATTTCCATATCGTCGTCAATATTCAGAATCTCGTTATTCTACTGGGACTATTACTCGCAATGCGCGTACGCCAGAAACACGAGGGAATGCGTCAACTCCTAGCGAACGATCGGAAGAGTCGCCTATAGAAACTCGCCGCGAGCGGGATGGATTTCGGTGGGGATTTGTATTTTTGTTTGGAGGCATATTGCTCAGTTTGCAATTACTAGTAGATCGAATTTTAGCCGAAAAACATGCTAAAGAAGAACTCGCGATCGCCAATCAACGCATTCGTAGTTATGCACTTAAAGCTGAAGAAAATGGTAGTTTACAAGAGCGCAATCGGATCGCCCGCGAAATCCACGACTCGCTAGGGCATTCGCTAACAGCTCTTAATTTACATCTAGAAATGGCTGTAAAATTATCTCAGCTCAAACCCGAAAAATCTCGTGAAGTTTTAGTAGAAGCTAAACGACTCGGCTCGATCGCCCTGCAAGATGTTCGGCAATCTGTATCTGCTTTGCGCTCCGATCCATTTGCCGATCGAGATTTAGCTGCGGCAATTAATAAGTTAGCAGATGATTTTAAATATTCCAATCATCTGCAACCGATATGTCATCTCGATCTACCTCTCAATTTACCACAATCGACCAATATTATCCTCTATCGCATCGTACAAGAAGCCCTGACCAATGTTAGCAAACATGCCCATGCTAGTGAAGTAATTATCGAAATTAAAACTCAAGCCAATCGAGTAGAATTACGAGTTACCGATAACGGTCGGGGCTTTATTCCTACTCATAATACTACCGGATTTGGTCTTCAGGGAATGCGAGAGCGAGTATTGTCTTTACAAGGTCAGTTTGAGATTGTAAGTCTACCCGAACGCGGTTGTCAAATTGTGGCAATTATTCCTGTTTAGGTAAAACATCGATTGCTGGAATATCGATTTTATCTGGAGACCGATCGAAGGCAACTCGTAAAAATGGTGGGGCTAAAAAGGTGGTGACAATTACCATCAAAATAATTGCAACTTGTAATGGTTTATCGATCGCACCACTCGTCGCCCCGATGCCCGCAAATACTAGTCCAACTTCACCGCGTGGAATCATTCCGACCCCAACTGCAAGTCGATTGATATTTGGTTTGCCGAATACTGCCCATCCTGTAACAATTTTACCAACAATTGCCACTAAAATTAAAAAAGTAGCAATAATTAAGCCAGTGCGATATTCAGGAATAAAAGGATTTAATACGGTCAAATCTGTCCGCGCACCTACAGAGACAAAGAAGATTGGTACGAAGATATCGGCAATAGGTTTAACCATTTCATCGAGTTCTTTCCGAATGTCTGTCTCATCGAGTACCAATCCCGCTGCAAAAGCTCCGAGAATTGCCTCCAGATGAATGGCATTACCTAAAAATGACATAAAGAATGCAAAGATAAATGCGGGCACTACGATATTACCGCGCGTTTTTAAAGCAGTAGCAACTAGTGTAAATCCCTGGTTAAACACCCCACCTAATAAAATCGAACCGATCAGAAATACAGTCGCACTAACAATTAGATATAGTGCATTGGCTACATCAACCTCACCAGTTTTTGCCAAACTAGCAACCACCGCC